>DASWYH010000958.1:0-8170 GCA_036405095.1 Gemmata sp.
GGCGCGGTCACCTTCTTTGGTGACCGCGCCGCCGATGTTGGTGAGCGAGCGGCGCCGGTTCGGGTCGCGCGGGCCGGGATCGGTCGGACGGTTCACGGACTTCACTTCTCCGGCGGGCGCCGGCGCCTACGGGTACGGGGCCGCGAGCATCTGCGACACCCGCTCGATCAGCTCGCGCGGCAGGAACGGCTTGTGCAGGAAGTCCACCTGCTCCTCGCTCACCCCCTGCTCGCGGATCTCATCAACAGTATATCCGGACATGAACAGCACCTTCGTGGTGGGGCGCAGCCCCCGGACCCGGTCGGCGAGCTGGCGCCCGCTCAACCCGGGCAGCACCACGTCCGTGACGAGCAGGTCCAGCGGGCCGTGGTGTTGCGCGAGCAGCCCGAGCGCCTCGTCCGGGGCGCCGCTCGCGAGCACCGTGTACCCGGCCGCTTCGAGCACGTGGCGCAGCAGGGCGCACACTTCCTCCTCGTCCTCGACGAGCAGCACCACGGCCGGCGCCGGCCCGTGCGCCAGTTGGGTCGCATCGAGCCCGATCGCCACCGTCGCCGGCGCCAGCGCGGGCGCCGCGGCGGCGCGGAGGTCGACCTCGAACGAGGTCCCGTGCCCCAGCTCCGATGTGAACCCGATCCGCCCGCCCAGTCCGCGCACGATCCCGTACACGGTCGCCAGCCCGAGGCCGGTCCCCTTTCCCGCGGGCTTCGTGGTGAACCCGGCCTCGAACACCCGCGCCTTCACCTCGTCGCTCATGCCCGTGCCGGTGTCGGCCAGGGTGAGCCGCACCCAGCCCGGTTCGGGCGCCCCCGTCGCGAGCGTGAACGTCCCGCCCGCGGGCATCGCGTCCGCGGCGTTGACCGCGAGGTTCAGCAGCACCTGCAAGAGCAGCCCGGGTTCCGCCACCACCAGGGGGAGCCCCGCCCCCGGCGCCGTGCGCACCGCGATCCGGTCGCCGAGGAGCCGCTCGAGCATGTCGGTCGCCGAGCCGAGCACCTCGTTCAGGTCGAGCGGGTACGGGGCCTCGGTGCGCTGGCGGCTGAACGCGAGCAACTGGCGGGTCAGGGTCGCGGCCTGCTCCCCGGCCCGGCGGATCGCGGCCGCGAACGCCCGGACCTTCTCGGGGTGGGGGCCGCCCCCGATCTCGTGTTCCAGCAGCACCGCGCACCCGTTGATGACGGTGAGCAGGTTGTTGAAGTCGTGCGCCACGCTGCCCGCCAGCCGCCCGGCCGCTTCCAGCCGGGCCGCGAGTTTGAGCTGCTGCTCCAGGCGCACCCGGGCGGCGCGCTCGCGGAGGGCCAGGGCCGCGGCCCTCCGCGCCTGGAGCCGCATCAGGGTCGCCCCGGCGCCGCCGAGCAGGCACAGCCCCCCGAGGGCCCCGCACACGAACGCGCCCCGGCGCCGGGTCCACCCCCCGGGCTCCGCGGGGAGCGGCGGGAGGGCCACCGGCGGCCCCTCGAGCACCCAGAGGTCGCCCGGGCGCACGACCACGGCGAACGTGTGCGGGCGGAGCGCGACGAGTGGCTCCCGGGTCGCGACCCCGACCACCTCGACCCGGCTCCCCGGCTCGGGCACGACCTCGGGGTCCAGAAACACCGCGGTGAACGTGACCCCGTCCACGAGGACGGTCGCCGTCGCCCACGCCCCCTGCGGCCCGGAGTCGAGGACCCGCCCGGTGAACGAGACCACCCGCCCGTCGAGCTGCCCGCTCAGCGCCTCCGCGATGGTCGCCGGGTGCGGCGCCGGGAGCGGCCCCGCGGTCGGATCGGACACGCGCACGTGCGCGTCCTCGAGCCGCGCCGGGGCGGTCCCCAACCGCGGGAACCCGACGGCCGTCACCCGCTGCCCGACCAGCACCTCGGGGCGGTTCGAGCACGCGACCTGCACGACCCCGGTCTCGTCCTGGAGGAACAGGTGCTTGTGCGGGTGGCTCAGGGTGACGACCCCGCACACCCGGACCGGCAGCCGGTCCGCGATGGGATCGTGTCGGGATTGCCTCAGCGCCCGCGCGGTGAGGAGCGGGAGCGCCTCGGGCCGGTCGGGCGGGCGCACGACCTCCACCTCGTCCCAATCGGTCACCAGCAGGTGGGGCGGGGCGGCCCCGCGCGGCCCCACCTGCCACACCCCGCGCACGCGCACCACCGCGCCCCGGCGCGCGGTCGCTTTTGCCCCCTCGGCCGGGAGCGGGAGGTACGCGGTCACGGTGCCGCGCCCGCGGCCGAGATCGATCTTCAGCCACGTCTGATCGGGTACCGAGGCGCTCTGGAGCACCGCTTCCGCTGCCACCCACTGCCCGTCGAGGTAGTGCGCCTCGTCGGTCGTCAGGTTGAACCGCTCCGGGGGCGGCAGGCTCTTCCGGTCCCCGGGGGTGACCCGCGCGCGCACCGCCTGAACCTTCGAAAGGTGCGCACCCGGACCGGCGACCCCGAGCACCTCGGCCCGGTCGCCCGGCTTCGGGGGGCGCCCGCCCCCGGCCCACTCCACGCGCACCCCGCCGCTCGGGTCCTGGAGGTAGAAGTAGTCGTGCGACGGCGGGGAGAAGGTGACCACCCCGTTCAGCTTCACGAACCGCACGGCGCCAGCCGGCAGCGCCCGCACCTCGCGCGCGGTCGTCAGGGTCGGGGGCACCAAACCAAGGCCGAACGTGTAGACGGTGAGCGCGGTGGCGAACATAAACGGTCCAGGCTCGGGGCTGGGTGTTCGCTCGGGAACTGCTCCCTGTATACCCACCGCGATCGCAGAACGGAACGCGCAATCCGCCGGTTCCCGCGCCCCGGTGTGCTGCGCACCCCGGGCATCCGCTCTCACTCTCCCGGTGCCTCGTGCTCCCGGTTCCCCGGGGCGAACGGCTTCACGTTCAGTTTGGTCTGGTGCGACTCGATCGCCTTCCCGTCAACGGTCCGGCCCTGAAAGTAGTCCTTCTGCCACCCGCGGGCCACGGCCTCCGGGTTGCGCGCGTTGAGGTCCACCAAGAACCCGCTGCGGCTCTGCTCCCACTGCTTGTATTGGGCCTGGAGTTCCGGCTCGGCGGTGATCGGCGCCACCTTGGGAACGAAGCTCTCGATCAGCCCCCGCGGCACCGGAACCAGCATGCAGAACGGCTCGCCCCGCTCGAACCGCACCCACTCGCACACCCGAGTCATCTTCCAGTTCATCGTGAACGTGGACGCCAGCCAGTCCGTTTCGACCACCCCTTCGAGCGGCTGCACCCCGTCCTTGACCCAGTTCGCCGGCCCCTTGACCCACAAGTTGATGCCCGGCGGGGTGCGGAACAGGAACGGGATGGTGAACGTGATGACCCCGCTCCCGAAGTGACTCACGACCCGGTTGTCCGGGTGGTCGAAGCGCAGCTCCACGTCCTGCTTGCCCGAGCCCCCGTACCAGTACGCGCTGAACCCGACCGGGGATCTCAGCACCCACCCGCACTGGTTGGCGATGACCAGCGGGAGGCACCGGTACGGGTGCCGGAGGTGCGCGGCGTCCATCCACTCGCGCGCGATCGGGGCCGGTTCCGGGAACCCGTCCTCGGGCTGGTTGGCGTGGAGGGCGTAGGCGATCAGCTCGCTGCTCGGTTCGGGCATAGGTCGGTCCGTGACGGCGCGGGGGGGCACCCCGGTTCACGAGGGCCGGGGTGCGGAGCGGAGGTGCGGTTCCGGCGGTTCGCCTAGGTCCGGCCGGTCTCGTTCACAGAGCACACGAGCGGTTCGGCGGGGCGCTCGTAGGTCCGCCCCCCGCCCTCCCCGGTCGCGTGGTTGCGGAGCGAGAGCTGGTACATCTGCTCCCCGGCGGGGGTCGGGTAGTCGCCGGTGATACACGCGCGGCACAGCTTTTCGGTGGGCAGGTCGATGCACCGCGCGACCGCGTCCACGGGCAAGTAGGACAGCGAGTCGGCGCCCAGCGCCCGGGCCATCGCGTCCTGCTCCGCGACCGTGGGCACCGCGCCCGCCATGAACTTGGGGGCGAACAGCTCCTTCACCGTGCTCATGTCGATGCCGTAGAAGCACGGCGACAGGATCGGCGGGCACGCGACCCGCACGTGGATCTCCGCGACCCCGCCCTGGTCCCGGAGGTGCTTCAGGAGGCTTTGCAGGGTCGTGCTGCGGACGATCGAGTCTTCAACCAGCAGCACCTTCTTGCCCTGGAGCACTTCGGGCAGGGGGGTGAACTTGAGCCGCACCTTGTCGGCCCGGTTCCCGCCCTCAATGAACGTGCGCCCGATGTACCGGTTGCGGATCAGCCCCTCGACGCTCGGGATGCCAAGCGCGAAGGCCATCGCGTCGGCGGCGGCCTTGCCGGTGTCGGGCACCGGCACCACCACCGTCTCGGCCGGGTCGAGCGGCACCCGCCCGAGTTCGCGCTCCTGCTTCGCCAGCTCCTGGCCCAGCCGCGAGCGGCTGAGGTACACGCTCCGGTCGTCGAGGGTGCTGGCCACGTTCGCGAAGTAGATCCACTCGAAGAAGCAGTGCGCCGTCCGCTTGCTCTCCGCGAACCGGTGGACGCTGAGCTCGCCGTTCTGGATCAGGATCATCTCGCCCGGGGCGAGCGACCTGATGCAGCCGCGCTTGAACCCGAGGTTCTGGAGCGCGACGCTCTCGCTGGCGGCGCCGAACACCGGGCCGTCCTGCGCGTAGACGAGCGGCCGGATGCCGATCGGGTCGCGCAGCACCACCATGTCGCCCATCGCGTTGAGGAACACGAGGTTGTAGGCCCCGTCGAACTTCTGGGCGAGCCGCCGGAACACCTCCACGAGGTCCGGGCGCTCGTCGCCCCGCACCTCGTGGGCGATGTAGTGCATGATGACTTCGGTGTCGTTGTCGCGAACGAGGTGGTAGTCGTGGTTGTCGAGGAGCTGCTGGCGGAGTTCGGCGAAGTTCGTGAGCTGCCCGTTGAACGCGAACGCGAACCACTTCCACTTGCGCCCGTGCCGGTACTCGAACGGCTGCGCGTAGCTGCGGGACTGGCTGCCACAGGTGGCGTACCGGGTGTGCCCGATCGCGGCGCGCCCGGCGTAGTCCTCCATGATGCTGGCGTACTTGGCGGGCTCGTTGATCCGGAACGCTTCGATGACGGTGCCGGTGTCCTTGTAGGTGTCGACGAGCTTGTGGCGCTCGGGGTTGTAGGTCGAAAGGCCCGCGGCGAGTTGCCCGCGGTTCTGGAGGTCCAGGAGCATCCGAGGCATCAGGCGCGACACCTGATCCGGCGCCCCGGTCCACACGGGCGACTTGTCCCCGTATTTGGGAAGGTAATACAACGCCGCCACGCCACATTCGTGGTGCAACTCGTCCATGTCACCGCCGGGTAGAAACGAAGAAGGGCGCGCCGTCCCCAGTTCAGAATATAGGTCGGTGTGGGGTTCGTGAACAACCGCAGTCGGTAAACCCCGCCGGGGTGCGAGCGCCGATACCGAGTGAGAGGGGCGCGCCCCCCGGCGCGATTCCGCACAGGGCCGGCGACGACGAACCCGTTAGTCCAGCCCGGTGCGCAACCCGCGCATGTGTTCGGGGATGAGCGGTTGGAACAGCGACCCGCCGAGCCACCCGCCGAGCAGCCCGGTCAGCGCGACCCCGACCAGCGCCCCCGCGACCGCGGCGGGTTCGGTCGGCGCCAGCTCGCCCAGCGACAGTTGCCCCAGCCAGTACTGGACCGGTACGAGCGCCTCCCCGCGGGCCGCCGTGGCGCCGAGGACCCCGACCCCGGCCAACCCACCCGCGAGCGCCCCGTGTCGCGTCCCGGCGCCCGTGCTCGCGCCCGCGAGGCCCGCCCCGGTCAGCATCCCCACCATCGCGATCTGCCACGTGATGAATCGCGCTTGCCCCACGCTGCTCACCTTCAGCGTGCCTTCGGAGTACTTCTGCATCCCCTTGCGCAGTTGGTCCGCACACACAACGGACACCACCATCACGGCCGCCCCGACCAGCACCCGCGCCCAGAGCGTCGGGCGCCCGTCGGTCGGGGGAGCCGCGACGGCGAACCGGGTCGAGCTGAGCTTGTGCGGGTCCGGGACCGGCAGCTCGACCGCGGGGACCGCGCCCCACACGCGGGACGCGAACACGCCGGCGATCCCGCCGACCACGAGCAGCACCGCCGGCTGGATGTACAGCACGAGGTCCCGGGGCGGCGCCCCGGCGGCGATCTCGGCCCCGAGGAACAGCGCCCCGCACACCGCGCCCACGGTTGCCCCGAACACGAACCCGCCGATCCGCCCGGCCGCGGCGAGTACCGCCCCGAAAATCACGGTCGCGATCTGGAGCGCCCCGACCGCACTGAGCCCTTCGAGCGAGTTCCACCACGCATCCGGGTTCGGTGCCACGGCCAGGACCACCCCCACCGCGACCTTTCGCAGACCGAGGTACAACCCCAGCGCGAGTACGGCCCCGACGACGATCCGGCCCAGCGGCGAGGGCACCGGTCGGGGCGGGGGCGGCTCTTTCGGGTGCGGCACAACGGCGGTCGTTTCGTGCGGCAACAGGAGCAGCCCCCCGCACCGCGGGCACCGCTGTGTTCCGGCAAACGCAGCGTGGCAGGCCGGGCAGAACAGTTGCATGGTCGGCGTTCCGGTCGCGACGAAGGGTCCGCTCCGAGCTTAGAACCCAAAACGCCCCTCATCCTGTCCCAGCATGATTTTTCACGGTTTCCAGGGCGCAGGCTCGTTCCCCACCACCAGAGGGCCAAGAGGTCCGCGGCCCCGCACCGCAGCCCTACCGATTCCGCTCGCCCCGAGCGCGGGGCACGGGGCCGAAGGTGGCACCAGGTTGCGCACGGTAGCGCAGTTCCCGGTGTTCATTTCTTCTCTTCGGCCCCGCGGAGGAACTTTTCCAGTTCGGCGAGCCTGTCGGTGTTGACGAAGTCCACCCCGGCGGCGAGCAACTCTTTCCACACCCCGACCTTTTCGGGCGTCGCCCAGAACCGCACCTTGCGCCCCTGCTTGTGCGCCTTGGCGACCAGTTCGCGGAGCTTCTTGCGCTCGCCTTCGGGCATCGGCCCGGTGCCGTCCCACTTGAACAGCACCTTCCACGACTCGCTGACCCACGGAACGAGGTGCGCAGGGGCGTTGCCGGCGAGGTCCGCCGGGCGCCCGTCGAGCGCGGCGAACCGCACCTTCTGGTCGGAGATCGTTTTCGTGTCGCGGTTGCCGCTGATGACCACCGTCACCGCCTTCGTGTCGATCTTGCCGTCTTTGGTGCGGGTGAGGAGATCGGGGTACGCTTCCAGAACCTGCGCCAGGGCCGAGTAGGTGTCTTTCGCATCCGTCTTGATGTCGATCAGCAAATAGAACGCGGGGCCGCCCGGGTGCACGCTGCCGCTGTTCGCTTTGACGCGCGCGCGGAGCGGGTCGAGGTATAACTTTTGGAGCGTGCGCTCCGGTTTCAGCGCGAACGGCGTGTGGCCGACCAGGAGTTCGCCCTTCACCAGCCAGATGTCGGCTTCGACGCTACAGAACCCGTGGCCCAGCGCATCGAGCAGCGGGCGCTCGTGCTCGTAGTCGTTGTGCGCGTGCGCACGGGGCAACGGGACCACTTGGGGCGGGTCCGCGCGCATCGGGGCGGTCAGGAACGCGAGCGCGAGGGCGAGCGGGCCGAGCGGGTGCATCAGTAAAACTCGCAGCGGTGCGCGGGCGAGAGGGGCCGTTCGTAGAATCCAGTAGTTCCAGGTTGTCGGGTGTCGGCCGCCAGCGGATCGAAAGGCACACGGGATGATCTTCACTCCGCACTGGGCACCGAACACTCGGAACTACTGGAATCCTATTGCCCGCCGCACCCCGAGGCCCGACATGACCGCCGCGCGCCAGCCGAACCGCCTCGCGACCGAGACGAGCCTGTACCTGCGCCAGCACGCGAACAACCCCGTCGACTGGTACCCGTGGGGGCCGGAGGCGCTGGCCCGCGCGAAGGAGCTGGACCGCCCGATCTTCCTCAGCATCGGGTACAGCGCGTGCCACTGGTGCCACGTCATGGAGCACGAGAGCTTCGAGGACGAGGCCACCGCGGCGCTCATGAACGAGCACTTCGTGTGCATCAAGGTGGACCGCGAGGAGCGCCCGGACCTCGACACGATTTACATGACCGCGCTCCAGGTGCTCACGCGCGAGGGGGGCGGGTGGCCGCTGTCGGTCTTCCTTGGTCCGGACCTGCGGCCGTTCTTCGCGGGCACCTACTACCCGCCCGACGACCGG
>DASWYH010000959.1:0-3548 GCA_036405095.1 Gemmata sp.
GCTTACCGCTTCTTCGGTGTGAACTCGTCGTCCTTGATCGCGTCGGGGAACTCCCACTTCTCGACGTTCCACTTCTCGACAATCGCCTTGTTGTGCATGCACTCCAGGCGGTACGGGAGCAGCAGCCCCTCGGGGCCGGGCTTGTGGTCCGAGAAGATCATCGTCGTTCGCCGGGGCACGCCGGCTTCTGTGGTCGTGTACTCAACGCGGGCCAGCGCGTCGGACTTGGTGTTGAAATAGAGTTGGTACAGCGGGAACTCACCCAGCGCGACCGTCACCAGTTTGAGTTCGTGGCGGTCGAACTGGATCATTTGCGGGTCGAAGACGACCGCCTTCGGGTCCGTGGGCGGGAGCAGGAACGCCATCCAGATTTGCCCCACCACGTCGCTCGCCAGGTTCTGCTCCCACTCCGCCGGGTTCGGGGGACGGTGCTCGGTGCCGTTGCGCATCACCACGAACTCGGGCCGGCGGAGCCACGATTCGACCACCAGCTTGTTCCCGAAGGCGTCGCTGTCGTTGATGAAGTGGAGCCGGTCCGGCCACGCCGCCGCCAGCGTCCGGGTGGCCTCGATCGACTGGTTCGAGTTGTCCACCGAGTACATCTGCCCCTTGAGCGTGAGCCGGCACGCCTTGCCTTTCGCGAGCAGCTCCGGCTTCCCGCCGGTGAGCGCCTTCACCGCGCGGTCAATGGTCGCGACGGCTTCGGGGTCGGACTTCAGGGGCACGGTCGGCTGAACGGCCCCGCCGTCCGCCTTCGGGACGTCCGTGGGTAGCTCCTTTTCCGGCCCACAACCGGCGAGCAGCGCCGCGAGCAGCGCCGCACAAATTGCGTACCGTGTCATCCTGCCGCCCTCGGGATTCGCGGACACCGATATCGTGTTTTGTACCGCATCCGCGGCGCCCGCGTCTATTAGGATACCCCCCGGGTGGAAGGGGCGCGGGGCCGGAGGGTCGGTTTGGCGCGGAGAGGCGCGGAATGCGGGTCAGCCCCGACCGGACCTGCGGGGTCCGGGGCACGGACTCGAAAAAAGCGGCACTTCGACAGTTGGGGCACACCGACGTTACGGACGTTTCAAAAGCGCCCCGCGACGCGCCGGGTGCGGCCCGCGCCTCGCCGCACCCCCGGGCGGGTTCCTAGCATATCGGCGAACCGGCCCGCGTACCGGTACGTAACACACTTTGTGCCCCAAAAAACGGCTCGTGCGGCCCTGAACGCAACCGGAACAGGGCCGGCAAACCGGAGAGCGTGGAAATGGCCGAAGACGTCGTCGTCGAGACCCGCAGCCTCACCAAGGTGTACCGCGACTTCTGGGGCCGCAAGAAGAAGACCGCGCTCAACGCCCTCGACCTCAAAATCTACAAGGGCGAGATCTTCGGGCTCCTCGGGCCGAACGGGTCGGGCAAAACCACCACCATCAAGCTGCTCCTCGGGCTCCTGTTCCCGACCGCCGGCGACGCCTTCGTGTTCGGCGAGCCGGCGGCCAAGGTCGAGAAGAACGAGCGCATCGGCTACCTGCCGGAAGAGTCCTACCTGTACCGCTTCTTGAACGCCGAAGAGACGCTCGACTTCTACGGGCGGCTCTTCAACATCGACCCCGACACGCGCAAGCGCCGGGCCGCGGAGCTGATCGACCGCGTCGGGCTGTCGGCCGACAAGAAGCGCATCCTGAAGGAGTACTCGAAGGGCATGCGCCAGCGCATCGGGCTGGCCCAGGCGCTGATCAACGACCCGGACCTCATCATCCTCGACGAACCGACCTCGGGCCTCGACCCGCTCGGTACGCGGTGGATGAAAGACCTCATCCTCGATTTGAAAGCCCGGGGCAAGACGATCCTGATGTGCTCGCACCGCCTCGAAGACGTGCAGGACGTGTGCGGGCGGATCGCGATCCTTTACAACGGCGACCTCCAGACGCTCGGCAAGGTGTCCACCCTGGTGGAAGACGCGGTCCGGCTCGAGGTGCGCGCGAACAACGTCAAGCAGACGCCGGAACTGAAAGCGGAACTCGAGGCGCTCTTCAAGAAGCACGGCGGGGCGCTGGAAACGGTCGGGCACCCGTCGAGCACGCTGGAAGAGCTGTTCCTGCGGGTCATCGAGGAGTCCCGGGCGCGCCCCGGGCGCCGCTACCTGCCGCCGGAAGAGGCCACCAGGAGCACCGCGGAACCGGCGAAGAAGTAACCGCGCGAGGCGGTTCGCCCCCCTCCCCGCGAGAGGAGGGGCCAAGAATAAAGGCAAGAAGCGTGGTCGCGGTGAGGCGGGCGGGAAACGCCCCGGACATTCGGTTCCTTCGAGGCACAACCCAGTGACTGCGCCGCTGTTCGGCATTCTGCAACTGGACCGGGGCGACCCGTGGGGGTACGCCCAGCTCCTCGGGCTCGTTCAGGCGTGGCTCCAGGACGCCGGCGGGTTCGCCGCCGTCGGGCTGGTCGTGTACCTCCTGTACGCGCTGGTCACCCCGACCGACAAGTCCGAGTCCGAGCGGCTCCGGGTCCCGGTGTCCGCGTGGATGCTGGTGATGGCCGCGATCAGCCTCGTGTGCTACGCGCCGGTCATCGTCGTCTCCCTCGGCGAGCTGTTCACCTCGCGCACGTTCGGCACGATCCTGGGGATGCCGCTCGACCCGCCCCCGCTCCCGCCCCCGCAGCCGGGCGAGTCGGTCCGGCCCGAGCCGCCGGCGTGGCACCCCCAGTTGCGCCCGATGGCGCTCATGATCGGGGGCCTCTTCGCGCTGCTCGGGCTGTGCGAGCCCTTCGCCCGCGACCTCTACAAGATCCTGCGCCGCAACGTCTCGTTCAACTCGTCCGGGGTGCGCCGGTTCGGGCGGGCGCTCAACGCGTACTCCGCCGAGCTGCTCGACCGCAACCGCGTCATCGCCATCGCGAGCGCGTTCGGGCTGTACCTGCTCATCGGGGCGGTGCTGTTCGCGGTCGGGGTCCCGAAGCTCACCGCCATCTGGACCTGGCTCCTCGTGGTGGGCGCGGGGGTGGCGCTCGCGGCCCTGGCCCTGCTCATGCTGTTCGAGGCCGAGGGGCCGGTGTGGGCCATCGCCAAGCTGAGCTTCAAGGAGGCCATGCGCAAGCAGGTGCTGTGGGTGTTCGTGATCGTGCTGCTCCCGTTCCTGTTCCCCACGCACTGGTTCACCAACACCAAGCCCAGCGACGAGCTGCGCACGACCACCACGACCGTCACGTTCGTGCTGAGCTTCTTGTGCCTCGTCCCGGGCGTGCTGCTGGCCGCGTTCGGCATCCCCGACGACATCAAGAACCTGAACATCTTCACCATCGTCTCGAAGCCGGTGGAGCGGTTCGAGATCGTCCTCGGGCGGTTCGTCGGGTACGTCGCGCTGATGACGCTCGTGCTGCTGGGCCTCACCGGCATCAGCACGGTGCTCATCACCAACACGTCGATGTCCGAGAAGGCCCGCGAGGAGACCTACAAGGCCCGGGTGCCGCACCGCGGGAAGCTCGAGTTCAAGAGCATCCGGGCGCAGGACCGGACCGACAAGAAGGAGTTCGAGGGCACCAACGTGGGCCGCGAGTTCGACTAC
>DASWYH010000960.1:0-2780 GCA_036405095.1 Gemmata sp.
TCATCGTCGCCCGCGGAGTCCTCGTCGGCTTGAGCCCGAGGCGGTTCGCGTGTCGCCGGGTCTGTGTCGTGCCCGCGCCGGAACAAACCGGGCGGGTCGGACTCGCGCGCGGACCCGTACCGCACGCGGTCCAGCGCCTCCTCTCGGGGCAGCGCGCCCCGCGCCCAGAAGTGGTGAACGAGCTGTTCGATAACCCGCATCGTGAGTGCTCTTAAACGAACGGCATCCGCAGGGCGCGGCGGCGGACCAGCTCGCTGCGGTCCCAAAATCGGTTGGCGACGAGATCGGGCACGAGGTCCGGCGCGCCCCAGGCGTCCAGCAGCTCCAACCCGCCCCACCGGTACCAGCTCAACCGGTGTTTTAGTGCATCGGTCACCAGCAGCGGGAGCGTGGAATCGATGTCGAGGAAGTCGCGCACGATGTCCCACTTTTCATCCACGGGCGAAGACGGTCCGAGCCGGGCGATGGCGCTCTCCACGATCCGCTTTGCTCCAGCCAGATCCGTACCCGCAATTTCCCACTGGCACTTGATGAGATCGACCTTTTGCCCGAACGAGCTGGCGCCGAAAGCAGACATCAGCGCCAGGAACAGCAGCCCGCACTCGGGGGTATTCGAAACACTGTTATGAACGCGGTCCCAGTCTACGCGGCTGGCGCCGGTCGGGCACACGTGCGCGGAAATCACCGCTTCGTCGGGCACCTCGGGCGCGTACAAGAGCGCGTGCGCGCTCGCCTTTTCGAGCCCTGCGGCGAACCCGCCTGAGGGCACTGAGACCGAACCAGCGCGACGGGTTCACGCGGCGCGGTCCAGTCCCACGCGCCGGTGGTGTCGGCGAGTACCACCGCGCACGGCTCGGACGCCTCGGAGGGCACCAGGTGCCAGCGCGCCAAGCCCGCCCGCGCGGCATAGCCCGGATTTGGTTCGCGGCAGAGTTCCGCCAACTCGCTGGGTACGGCGTCCGTGAAGGGCTTCAGGTGGCCGAACAGCGGGGGCACGAGCCGAGCAACGTTGTCCGGGCCAACCAGGGCCGCGACAAGTGCTGCCAGACGGTGCGCATCTGATCGGTGTAGTGCCGCAGGGCCGTGGCCGCGCGCGTCCGCACCTCGAGACTCGGCCTCCCGAGCCCGTTTGCGAGCGCCAGCGCGTGCCGCCGGCGCACGTCGCGGGGGGCACACTTCCAGGCGCCGTGCTTGAGAACGCCCTCCGGGGTGCGCGGATCGAGGCTCGTGTCTCCGATGAACTTCGGCCCCCGGTCCCGGTTCAGCCTCGCGCACACGCCCGCCAGTTCTGTGAGCGCATCGGCGGGGCACCACGGACCGCCGCACCCCGAGGGTTCGCTCGAGGCGGCGGGTGCGCTGGGGAAGCCGTTTGCGAGTGCAGGCAAGATGGGCGCCAGTTCCGGGGCGAGGTCCGGGCGCTTTGTGATCAACGCGAGCACGTCGGGGAACGCGGAGCCGGCCGACGGGCCGAGCGCAGAGAGCACCTGCCCGGCCGGCCGGACCAACTCGACGGGGCTGTGCTGGGGTCCGTGATGGGGTCCAGGATCACGTTGTGGGCGGACCTGTGTGCCAGCGCCCGCACGTTCGGGTGCTTCGCGCTCCACTCGAACACGGCCACGCGCGCCCACGCCGAAGCGGTCTTGTCGCCCAGGATCCGTGGGAGCACCGGCCACCCGCGCTCGCACTTGAGGAGCCGCTGGACCAGCGCCGTGAACCGCGGCGCAGCGGCTGAGAGCCGCACCGACAGATCGCGCACCACCGGCGCGAGGCCCGGGCGCCGACCGAGGTGCTCGATTAGCACATCCGCCACCAGCGCGAGTAAGCCCGGGTCGCCTTCGAACCGCGGGCCGTGCGGGTTGATCGACGCGAGCCAGTCGCGGTGGACCCGCCACGTGATCCGCCACAGCGCCGCACCGGCCGCGTACCCCGACCCTTCGTGGAACAGTCGGGCGGTGAGCCCGGGGGTGAGGGGCGAAAGATCGGCCCGGGCGCTCGCTGCGGCCTCCGCAAGATCTTGCAGGAGGGCGGGCTCCGCTCGCGGGCCGGCGTGGCCGAGGAACGCGAACCAGATGTCGGCCGCCCCTTCGGCACGTGCAGCGGTTGCGCCGGTCCACCGGTGCTCGCCCGGCGTCAACTCGCGGAATTCCGCCGGCGCCCACAGGACGAACGTCTCGATGAGCGAGCCGGCACGGCTCGGGCTGAGTTTCTGCAAAACCGCGATGGAGTTCGTGACGGCAGCCGAGTTCCCCTGGCGCACCACCCACGCGAGGGCACCCGCGACGGAGCCGCCGCCGCGGTACACCTCGACCATCGCTTCGGCCTCGGTGACCCGCTCCCCCGGGATCGCGGATCGCAACTCGTCGCGCAGGAACGCTTCCACCGCTGCGGCCTCGGTCGGGCGCTTGTGGAGGTGCGCGTAAACCCGCTGGCGCGCCGACGGGTCGCCGGAGTTCCACCGCGTGAGCCGGTTCGCAAAGGTGGGGGTGTCGGACACGCCGGAGCTTGAGACGCGGGCCGCCGAGAGGCGGTGCCGCGGAAGCGTGCAACCATCAGATCGTATCACAACCGGCTTGCTGTGCCAAGCGGGGACACTCGGCCACGCGGCGGCAAACCCAACCAAAAGCGACCGCCGATATTTGGAAGACAACGCCGGTCGGGATTTGGTTCGGTTCGCTCGTATTTGAACCGTTTTCGCCTCTTCGCGGGAGTAAACGGCGGGGGTAGGGCGTTACAGAACTGGCGGGCCGGGGTGCGGCCCGCGAGCCACACGACTCTTGGAG
>DASWYH010000961.1:0-9380 GCA_036405095.1 Gemmata sp.
CCGGTCGCTCGGGTGCCCGAAGTGCGGTCCGTTCGCGGTGCATGAGGGGCTCGGAGGGGCCGGGCGCGGAGGAGGTCCCGGAGGTCGTGCCGCTCACGGAGCGAGCGGACCGCACCCAACCGGAAACGCGTGGTGCTGGTGGGACACTGCCGTGTGGTTTCCAGTTGGGCGGCCGTGTACCGCTCGCGGCGCGCTAACCGGCCCGGTTGACGCTAGACGGGGCCAGTGACGTTAACTCGATCCACGCGAACGGGGGCTCGGGGCGGACCCGCACAATGAGGCTGTCGGTGACCTCGGTGCCGGGCAGAACCAACCGCACGCGGAGCCCTTCGAGCGCGCCGAGCCGGTCGGCCTCGTCGAGCGAGACGCGCACGCGGGTAACGCCCCCACTCACCGTGAAGTAGGCGTAAACGAATATGCCGCCCCAGCCAACCGGACCCGTCCCGCGCATGATCGCCCCTCGCTCGTGGTTCCGAGTGATGAGGTTCGCACGGCGGGGGCGTTGGGGCAACCGTGGTGTGTCGGATCGGCGCACGAAGCGCGGGCGGCTGCGCCATCCGAGCGGCCCCGCCCGCGGGACCGATAGGCGTGACCGATCCCCGCCAGCCGACAGAACCGGCCCCGGCGCCCCACCGGGAGCGCCGCGCCAGGGCCGGGCGTGCCTCGTACGCGTTTCGGGCTTCGCCCGGCACCGGGGCTGCAATGCGGAACTGTTCTTCACAAGGCCGTGGCGTTTCGCACGCCGAGCGGCGCGCCGGTGCTGGGGCGGGCGCTCGCCGGGTTGCTGGGCCGGTTCACGCTCCGACCCGGCCGGTGAGCCGGTCCAGCAGCCAGCACCCGGAAACGTGTGGTCCGGGGCCGTAGCAGTGGTCGAGCACCTCCGGGGAAGAGCAGCCCGCGTCCTGGAGCGCGTCGCCCAGAACCGGCATCAGTTCAAATGCCCGGTCCGCATGGGCGGCGCGTGCGAGCGCGACCACGGTCGGCGTGTGCCACCCGGGCGCGATCCGGACCGGTCGGAACGGGTTCTCGAAGAGTTCGCGGAGCAGCCGAGATTGATCGGGCGCGCTCACGGAAGGGCCGCTGGTGGCCCGCCCGAGCGCGAGCGTGGCGTGGACCTCGGCCGCGGCGACCGCGAGCCGCGCCACGTTGGTCACGTCCCAGGCGCCGGGAACAGTTGTCGCGTTCCAGGGCGGGTGGGCCGCCCGCGCCACGGTTCCGGCCGCGCGCCTGGCCCCGCGGAGGCGCTTGGCGTTGACGAACCCGTCCGCGTACTGCTCGACCACCTCCACCGCGGCGCGCCCGATCGCGGGCAGCAGATCCCAGCGGAGCCGGCAGCACGCGCAGTGGAACAGCCGCAACTTGCGCACGATCGCGGCGCGGGGCAGGTGGGACACGATCCCGGGGTTGGTTGCCAGGTGAACGAGGGCGCGGAGCATGGCGCCGGGCTCGCCGCCCTGCCAATCGGTTTCCGTGGGGGCGTACCGGGGCGGTGGTGCCACGGGCAGCGGCGCAACGAGCGGGGCCGCAACCGGGTCCGTTCGGCGCCGGCGCTTCTCGCGCTTGTGCCACACGCTCCGCTTCGATCCCGACCGACGAACGTGTCCCCGGAACACCGCGCCGCCCTCCGCTCGTGGCTGACCTCTTCGTCAGCTTCACCAACAACGGACGGCACACCCGGCGTTCGGGTTCGCGGGGCTTCTGCTCGGTTCCGGCGCGCGGTTCCGGGTGCGGCCCGAGGGCGGTACGACGTGCGCGAATGGCGTTCGCGGCGCCTCCGGCACCCGCAAAGGCGCCGCGCCGGCCGCCGAACTGTTCGAGCTTTGGGAAACGTGGATTTACTGTTGCGTGCCAGCGGCGCGAAGGTAATATTGTGAATCTGAGTGGTGCGCTCCCGCCTTTGCTCCCCCCGCAGTCGATCCCAACCGCGCTTGGCGCTTTTCAATTGCCCCGACCCAGCTTCCGATCACGCGCAGAGAGGTGCTTTCGCATGTCCCTGAATAACCGTTCTGTGAATCGGGTGGTTGACCCCTCGGCCGTGCGGGGGCCGGGCCGGCGTGAGTTCCTCCGCGTGGGCGTGGTCGGCTCCCTGGGCCTCACGCTCGGCGACTTCTTCGCGATGCAGGCGCGCGGCGACCAGAAGAACTACATCAGCAAAGAGGGCACCGCCAAGAGCGTCATTCAGATCGTCCTCCCCGGCGGCATGGCGCACCAGGAATCGTGGGACCCGAAGCCCGACGCGCCGCTCGAGTACCGGGGGCCGTTCGGGGTCGCCAAGACGAAGCTGCCCGGGGTCGTGTTCAACGAGAACCTCCGGAACCTCGCCCAGGTCGCGGACAAGCTGACCGTGATCCGGTCCATCGCGGGCAAGGAAGCGGACCACGGCCGCGCGTCGTACACGATGTTCACCGGCTACCGGAAGAGCCCGGCGCTCGAACACCCGAGCCTCGGCGCGGTGGTGTCGCACGAGTTCGGCCCGCGCAAAGACCTGCCGCCTTACGTCGCGGTCCCCTCGGCGTCGGAGTACGGCGGCACCGGCTACCTCGGTTCGCAGTACGGGCCGTTCGGCATCGGCAGCGACCCCGCCCGCAGCGGGTACAAGGTCCGCGACCTGATGCTCCCGCCCGGTGTGGACGACCGCCGGTTCGCCACCCGCCAGGAGATCCGGGGCGTGGTCGATGACCACTTCCGGGCGCAGGCCAAGAGCGCCGAAGCCCTCGGCGCGATGGACGAGTTCTACTCCCGGGCCTACGCGCTCATCAGCTCGCCTGCCGCCCGCGATGCGTTCGATATCGGGAAAGAAACGGCCGCGACCCGCGCCAAGTACGGCCCCTCGGACGCCGGCCCGCGGTTCCTCCTCGCGCGCCGCCTGGTCGAAGCCGGGGTCCGGTTCGTGACCGTGAGCTACGGCGGCTGGGACATGCACGCCGGGATCGAGAGCGCGATGAAGCGCCAGGCCCCCGGGCTGGACCAGGCGCTCGCCGGGCTGATCCGCGACCTCGACGACCGCGGGCTGCTGGCCTCCACGGTGGTGCTGGTGACGAGCGAGTTCGGGCGCACCCCGAAGATCAACGCCTCGGCCGGTCGCGACCACTTCCCGCGCGTGTTCTCGCTCGCCGTCGCCGGGGGCGGGTTCAAGAAGGGGCTCGTTTACGGGGCGTCCAACTCGACCGCGAGTGAGCCCGAAGAAGACCCGGTGCGCGTCGAAGACGTACTGACCACCGTGTACCACCAGCTCGGCATCAACGCGGACAAGGAGCTGATGGCCCCCGGTGCCCGGCCCATCGAGATCATCGACGGCGGCGCGGTGGTCAAGGAGCTGCTCGGGTGACTCGCCCGCTCCGGTCGCCGAACCCGCTACGGGAGTTCGACGACCGGAACCGCCCTCCGGAACAGAAGCACACGCCGCCATTTCCGCCCACCAAAGGGCGGTTCTCGGGTCGCCGGGATCACGACCCTGGAACGTTCCCGCAACACAGGCGCCAGGAACTCACGATGCGCTCCCTCCGCACGCCCCTCTCTTGCGCCGCGCTCCTGTTGGTCGCGAGCGGTGCCGCCGCCGGGACGCCGAAGCTGTCGCGCCTCACCCCGCCCGGCGGGCCGCGCGGCACAACGGTGGAGGTCGAGTTCTCCGGGCGGCACCTGGAGCGGCCCCGCGAGGTGCTCTTTTACGAACCCGGCATCACGGTCGAATCCATCGAGCCGATCGAGAGCACGACGGGGCCGACCGGCAAGCCCGTTCCCGCCGAGCCCGGTTCGCGCGTGCGGGTGAAGTTGAAAGTCGCCGCCGATTGCTCATTCGGGCCGCACGGGCTGCGGCTCCGCACCGCCGACGGGCTGACCGAGTACCAGCGGTTCTTCGTCGGCCCGTTTCCCACCGTGGAAGAGAACGAGGTCCCGTCCAAACAGCGCAACGACACGCGCGCGACCGCGACCGCCGTTCCCGTGAACTCGACCGTTCTCGGCAAGATCAACGATCCCACCGATGTGGACCTGTACCGCGTCGAGGTGAAGCGCGGGCAGCGGGTCTCGGCCGAGGTCGAAGCGGCGCGGCTGGGCGTCGAGCGCGGCATCCCCGACCTGCACCTCGCGATTTACGACGCGGACGGGAAGCCCCTCGCCGCGGCCGACGATTCCGCGCTGTTCGTTCAGGACCCGGTGCTGTCCGTGGTCGCGCCCCGTGACGGCGCGTACTTCGTGGAGGTGCGCCACAGCATGTACAACGGGGCCGGGGACGTGTACCGGCTCCACGTCGGCACGTTCGCGCGGCCGACCGGCGTCTACCCCGCCGGCGGCCCGGCGGGCGAAGAACTCAAGGTGCGCGTGCTCGGCGACCCGAAGGGCGCGTGGGACCACACGCTCCGCCTGCCGAGGGCGCCGGGCGATTTCCCGTTCGTGGCGGTCGCGGGCGGGGTGCCCGCGCCGTCCCCGAACCGGCTCCGGGTGTCGCCGTTCCCGAACGTCCTCGAAGCCGAACCGAACGACACGCCCGAAACGGCGCCCGTGACCGCGGCCCCGCTGCCCGTGGCGTTCAACGGCATCATCGACCGGCCGGGTGATGTGGACTGCTTCCGGTTCCGCGCCAAGAAGGGCGAGCAGTTCAAGTTGCACGCGCTGGCGAACGCGCTCGGCTCGCCGCTCGACCCCGTCATCTGGATCAGGCCCGCTGGCGCGAAGCCCGGCGCAGCGGGTCCGCGCGCGACCGACTCGCGCCCGAACCAGCTCGGGTACGCGCCCGCGAACGGGCTCAACCGCGAGTCGCACGACCCGGTGCTGGAGTTCACCGCGCCGGCCGACGGTGAGTACGTCCTCGGTATTGAGGACGAGCGCGGCGAGGGCGGTGCGGATTACGTGTACCGCATTGAGGTAGCGCCGGAAGCGAACGCCGTTCACACCTACATCGCGCCCGAACCCGAGAACCAGTTCGCGCCGCAGTTGCGCCAGTCGATCGCGGTTCCCGCCGGGAACCGGACCACGGTTCAGGTCGGGATCTTCGCCACGAACCGCCCGTTCGCCGGGGAACTGGAACTCGTCGGTCTGAACCTGCCGAAAGGGGTCACGCTCCGCGCGCCCAAAATCGCCCCCGGCGTGACCAAGGTGCCGGTCGTGTTCGAGGCCGCAGAGGGGGCGACGCCCGGGGCCGCGCTGATCGACCTCGTCGTGCGCCCGGTCGGCGGCCCGGCGCTCGCGAGCGGCTACCGGCAGACGGTTCTGATGAACGCCTATGGCAACAACGATTACTACATGCACATCCCGATCGACCGCCTCGCCCTCGCGGTGACCGAGCCCGCGCCGTTCACCGTGGCCGTGGACGAACCGAAATCGGCCCTGGTGCAGAACGGCGAAATGGCTCTGAAGTTCCGCATCCAGCGCGCGAAGGGGTTTGACGCCCCGGTGACGGTGCAGATGGAATGGCGGCCGACGGGCGTGAGCACCGGAACCCCGGTGACCGTGGCCGCCGGGCAGACCGAGGGCGTGTACCAACTCGGGGCCGCGCGCAACGCCGCGGCCGGGGCGCACCGCGTCGCACTGACCGCGATGACGGGCAGCGGGCGCCGCGGGTACGGCGACGGCGAGGGGCGCACTTACGTCGCCTCGTCGCCGTTCCAGCTCTCGGTGGCGGAACCGCACGTGGAGGCGCGCATCCCGCGCACGTCCATCGAGCGCGGGAAGACGGCGGCGATGGTAATCAAGCTGAACCACCTTCAAGCGTTCGAGGGCAAGGCCGCGGTGACGCTCGGGCGGCTCCCGCGGGGCGTGGAACTGGTCGAGGGGCCGGGCACGATCACCGCCGCGGACAAAGAAGCGAAGTTCACCCTGCGGGCCACCCCGGACGCCCTGGTCGGTAACTATCAGGGCGTGGTGCTCGATGTGACCGTGACCGACAAGGGCCAAGCGGTGCGGCAACTGAGCGGCAGCGGCACCCTGCGCATCGACGCCGAACGCGGCGCGCCCCCGAAGGGGAAGTAGCATAACGGCGCCGCGACTCCTTGAATGAGGGGCGCCCCCTCGCTCGCGGTTCGCGGGCCGTAACCCAGGACGCATCCGGTTCCGTTCGCGGTTCTGAAGTGCGTCCGGCTCCCCTCCCTTCTCACGGGGGTGTGGGGGATAGGTTCTTCAGACCAACCGAGGCGATTCCATCCATGCGCACGCTCTGCTTCGCTTCAATCGCACTGGTCGCCTTCGCCGGACCCGTGGGCGCCGCGCCGATGCCCGTTCTGAGGGTCTTCCCCCCGGCGATCGAACTGCGCGGACAGGGCGACCGGCAAACCGTCGTCGTTCAGGTGATCGACGCCGAGGGGGTGACGAAGGACGTGACCGCCGCGGCGAAACTTGCCGTCGCTGATCCGGCGGTGGCCTCGTACACCGCGAACGCGCTCGCGCCCAAAAAAGACGGGCGCACGATGCTCGTGGTCGAGGCCGGTGGGCTGAGGGCCGAAGTTCCGCTTTCCGTCCAGGGGGCGGGCACCGCGCGACCGGTCAGCTTCCGCCTCGACGTGATGCCCGTGTTCATGAAGCACGGGTGCAACAACGGGAGCTGTCACGGCGCGGCTCGGGGTAAGGACGGGTTCATGCTCTCGCTGTTCGGGTACGACCCGGCCGGCGACTACCACCGGCTCACGCGCGCGATCGTCGGGCGCCGGGTGGACCTCGCCGCACCCGAAAAGAGCCTGCTGCTCGAAAAATCGATCGGCGCCGTCGCGCACACCGGCGGCAAACTCTTCGACACCACACACGACGACTACAAGACGCTCCTGAGCTGGCTGAAAGCCGGTGCGCCGGACGACGGCCCGGACACGCCCGAACCGGTGAGCCTGGCAGTGCTGCCGCCGAAGGTGGTGTTCGCCGGGAAGGAGCCCGCGCAAAAGACCGTTGTGATGGCGACCTACTCCGACGGCTCGGTGCGCGACGTGACGCGGCTCGCGCTGTACCTGACCAACAACGAGGCCATCGCGGCCATCGGCAAAGACGGGGTCGTGACCGGCGGCGGGCGCGGCGGGGCGTTCGTGTTCGCCCGGTTCGGGAAGTTCACCGTCGGCTCCGAGGTCATCGTGCTCCCCACCGATGACAGGTTCGAGTGGCCCAAAACGCCGGAACACAACTACATCGATACGCTGGTGTTCGACAAGCTGAAGAAGCTGCACCTCGCGCCGTCCGAGCTGTGTACCGACGAGCAGTTCCTGCGGCGCGCCTCTCTGGACCTGATCGGCCTGCCCCCGACGCGGGCCGAGTACGATGCGTTCCTCGCCGACAAGGACCCGAAGAAGCGCGCGAAGCTGATCGACGCGCTGGTGGAGCGCCCCGAGTTCATCGACATGTGGGCGATGAAGTGGGGAGAGCTGCTCCGCATCCGGGCGTACAACAACGTGCCGCAGTACGGGCGCGACGCGAAAGCGATGTTCTCGTACTCGGCCTGGGTCAAGGAGCAGATGGCGAAGAACCGCCCGCTGAACGAGTTCGCGGCGGAACTGCTCGTCGGCAGCGGGAGCAACTTCAAGTCCCCGCCGGCGAACCTGTACACCGCGGCCGAGCGGCTCACGCCCGAGAAGACCGGCGAGGACATCGCGCAGGTGTTCCTGGGCACCCGCATCCAGTGCGCGCAGTGCCACAACCACCCGTTCGACCGGTGGACGATGGACGACTACTACGGGTTCGCGGCGTTCTTCGCGGGCGTGACCCTGAAGCGCGGGGTCGAGGGGCGCGAGGTGGTGGTCACCAACAACAACGCGGCCAACACGACCGCGCACCCGGTGGGCGGGCGGCGGATGAAGCCGAAGTTCCTCGGCGGCGCCGTGCCCGACGTGGACGGGCAAGACCCGCGCAAGGCACTGGCCGCGTGGCTCACCGCCGGGGACAACACGGCGTTCCGCGAGACGATGGCGAACACCATCTGGGCGCACTTCTTCGGGCGCGGGATCGTGGACCCGGTGGACGACGTGCGCATCAGCAACCCGCCGAGCAACAAGGAGCTGCTCGAACAGCTCGGCCAGAAGCTCGCCGGGTACGGCTTCGACAAGAAGAAGCTGGTGCGCGACATCTGCAACTCGCGCACGTACCAGCTCTCTGCGGTCACCAACCCGACCAACCAACTGGACGACTCGTACTTCTCGCACTCTTACGTGCGCCGGTTACGGGCCGAGGTGCTGCTCGACACGATCACCCGGGTGACCGGCACCGAGGACCGGTTCGCGCTGTCGCCGCCGGGCACCCGGGCCGTGCAGATCCACACGGGCGAGGTGTCGAACTACTTCCTCACGACGTTCGGCCGCGCGCCCCGCGAGACCGCGTGTTCGTGCGAGGTCAACAAGGAAGCGAACCTGTCGCAGGCGCTGCACCTGGTCAACGGCGACACGATCGCGTCCAAAATCGCGCAGGGCAAGCTGCTGCCGGCGCTCCTCGCCGAGAAGAAGGCCCCCGAAGCGGTGATCGAGGAACTGTACCTCCGGACGCTGTGCCGCAAACCCACCAGCACCGAAACCGAGCGGCTGACCGAGATCGTCCGGCGCGAAACCGCGCCCGAGCGGCTGAGCGAGTTGGCCGCCGCGCAACTGAAAATGGATGCGGGTTTCCAGCGCGCCGAGGACCGGCTGAAGGAGCTGAAAGCCGACATCGCCAAGTTGCCGAAGGACTCGAAGGAGGCCGCCGCACGCGCGAAGCAGGTGGCCGCGCTGGAGCAGTCCCAGACCGCCACGCGCAGGCGGTTCGAGGCCAACGCCGCGAACACCGTTTACGGCGACATCCTGTGGGGGCTGTTCAACTCCACCGAGTTCACGTTCAATCACTGACTTCAGTGTGGCCCGCTCCACGAGCGGTGCTTCGCAACCGTTGGGTCACGAGAAACGCCCCAACGGCGACCCGCACGGGCCGCACCGCTTCCGGAGCGAGCGCCCACCACCCGAACCCGCGATCCGAAATCATGCCGACGCGCACCATCTGCCTGTTCACGCTGTCGCTCCTGGCGTTCGGCTTCGCACACGCGCAACCGCCGAAGGTCGGACCGAAGGGCGCGCCGCCCAAGAGCGCCGCCGCGGTCAACTACAAGGACCACGTCTTGCCGGTTCTGCGCAAGCACTGTCTCAACTGTCACAACGCCGACAAGGCGACCTCCGACCTCGACGTTTCGACCTATCAGGCGCTGATGGCGGGCGGGGCCAGCGGCGAAGCGGTTAAACCTGGGAACCCGGGGCAGAGCACGCTGTACCGGGTCACCGCGCACGAGATCGAACCGAAGATGCCACCGAAGGGGCCGAAGATCCCCGATGCCGATCTCGCGCTGCTCAAGAAGTGGATCGAGGGCGGGGCGCCGGAAACCGCCGTGGGCGCGGCCAAGTCCGCCGGGCGGAGGATCGACATCGACCCCGTTGCGCTGTCGGGCGGGAAGC
>DASWYH010000962.1:0-3532 GCA_036405095.1 Gemmata sp.
GCCCCGCGGCTCGCTGCGCCGCGGCGACGGAGACCTCGCGCTGGAGACGGGCCTCCTCTCGCAGCAGTGGAAGTAACCTCTGGCGATCGCGGAACGCCTTCTCGCCGGCGGCCGTGGTGCGGTCGGAGGAGCCTTCCAGGATCGGGGTTGCCCGCGCGAGCAAAGAGGCCCGAGCTTCGTTACCGGCTTGCTCGGGGCCGTGGGTGAGATTAAACGCCGCAAGTTCGACTCGCCCGCCACCTTCCACGAGCTTCTTTTGGTAGTCCACCTCGGCCTTCTCGAACGCAGCCTTGCGCCCGGTGAGCCCGTCCACCGACTCCTGAATCGTCCCACCGAACGGAACGAACTTGCGGAACGCCTGCCGCGCCTTCTGCTCGTCGGTCGTGTACTCGTCGCTGACGATATCGCCGACCTCGCCAGAGGTCTTGAGGGCACTGAGGGCGATCGCGGCCGGCAGTGCGGCACGGCCGATCAGCTTGCCCCCGGGGATGCCGAGTTCGCCCGCGGCGTCACCGAACCCCTTGATCTGCTCGTACCGAGCGACCGCGGGACCGAGCTGTAAGTTGCGCAACGAGGCGAGGAGCGCTTCCGTGCGGTCGCTGGCGCCGCCGGCCGCTCCGGTCCCCGTTCCGGTCCCGCTGCCGGTTCCGGTGCCGCCGCTCACCAGGAGCGGGCGCGGGCCGACGATCACGACCGGGATGGGCCGATCGAACGCGGGGACCGAGGAGCCGAAGAACCCGGGCCGCGGGGCCGCGGGGCCGAGCGCCGGGGGCGCGCCGAACCCGGGCGGGGGCGCGTACCCGGAGAACGGGCGCCCGCCCGGTCCGGCCTGCGCCTGGGCCGCGGCCTGGCCGAGCTGCTGGAGGTTCCGCTGCGCGTCGGTCACGTCGGCCGTGACCTTCATCCGCAGTTCGAGCGTTTTTTGCGTGGGGGTCACGATTCGCCCTTGAGCAGGGAGAGCATCGCGAGCTGGTTCCGCTGGCCCGCGACGCGCTCGCAGTGCTCTTCCGCGGAGCGGATGATTGCCGCGGCCCACCGGACAATGGGGTCGTCCGGGAACCGGCCGACGGCCTTGCACTCGCGGTAGAAGCGCACGGTCTGGCGGTGCGGCTCGCTCAGCTCGACCGCCGCCGCCGGCGAGGGCCGCTCGGTGCCGGCGGGCACCTTCGGGCACGACCCGCAGGGCGTCGGCGCGTTCGCCGGGCGCCGCAGCGCCTGGCCGCCCCGCTTCACGACCTCGCCGCGGTCGTCGTACCACCAGTAGCGGCACTCGTCGCACGAGCGGGCGGAAACTTTGGGGTGCAGGCTCAGGAGCCGGACACCCCACCAGAGTTTCCCTCCGCCTCGGCCCGCTTCGCGGGCGTGAAGCTCATCACGAGGTTCAAGGCGACGGCGCGCACCGTCGGGTGCAGGCGCGGGAGCTTGGCCCGGAACTCGTGCGGGGCCTCGTCGTTGAGCTGGACCACGTGGCGCGCGATCAGGTCGCACTCGTGCTTTTCGAGGGCCTCGGGGTCCCGGAGCGCGAGCTTCGCGTCGTACTTCTTGCGCTCGGCGTCGAGCGCCGGGCGGTACACGATCCGCACCGCCGGGTGCAGGCCCGGGACGGCCGGGAGGTCGTGGGTGAGCGTGTACCCGTCGTCGATGTAAAGCGCGTCGGCGCTCATGGCGTGGCGTCCAGGGTGGTCGTGAGTTCCAGGGTCGCGCCGTCCTTGCGGGCGACCCCGCGCCAGGGCAGGTCGATGATGGTGCGCTGGCCCAACGGGAGCGGCTGCTTCGGGGCCTGCACCTTCGTCATGCTGAAGGCCAGCGAGGTCGCGCCGTTGGTCAGCGTGATCGTGACGGCCACGCCCCCGAGCGCCGAGCCGTACAGGGCGCCATCGGTACCGAGCGAGATCGGCAGGTCCACGCTCACGGTGCGGTCGGTGGCCTTGAGCTGGGTGATCGTCGCGGAGTTGCGGAACTTCGCCTCGACCGTGTTTTCCACGGTCAGGGAGAAGCTCGACACCTCGCGGTTCGAGCCGGCCACGCTCACAACGGCGTCGTGCAGGACGAACGGCTGGGTGGTCAGGTCGATCGCGGCCGTGCCCCTCGACCCCGAGGCCGCCTCGTCCTTGCCGATCAGGGTGAGCGCGAGCTGCATCGGCCCGCCCTCGCTCGCGCTGAACGTGGCGCTCGCGACGACGCAGTCCGAGTACGTGTAAACGGTGCCGTCCCGGACCCCGAACAGGTTGAACAGGGTCAAGGACTCGCCGAGCGGGTAGCTGTTGCCCGAGGGGGTGCCGCCGAAGACGAGCGGGAGCAGGACCGCCAGTTCGACCGGGGTGGGGGCCAGTAGGAGCTGACCGTCCACGCGCCGGGTGCCGCGGCGCACCCGCTCGGAGCCGTGTGAGCGGGTGCCGCGGAGGCCGTTGGTGTCGATGAAGTTCTCGGCGAGTCCGAGCGTGGAGCCCTCCAGGAACTCGAACTCGTGCGTGGCCGTGGTGATGCCGCTGCCCGCGTAGCCGAGCCGGTCGAAGACGCCCACCTTGTCGGCCATCGCTCAGGCCCCCTGAGCGGCCCGCGGGTTCCGCGGGCCGGTGAGTGCTCAGTGTGCGGGGGCGGGTTGCCCGGATGAAAATTGGGGAAAGAAGTTTGGCGCGGTTCGCAGTGGGTGAGAAAATGTCACTTACACACAACAGGAACAGGTCGAATCGTGGAAACAAGCAGCTATCAATTTAGGCTAAAAAGCATCACAGTGAACAATGGCTCTGCAATCCACCCGGCGAAGCTTACAGTTTTCGTCGGGCCAAACAACTCTGGTAAAAGTCAGTCGCTCCGCGACATAAGGGACTTATGCACCGGAGTGAAGGGCGCGAAACAAATTGTGACAGCAGCGGAAATGAGCATTCCGAAAGATTTCAAAGATTTATATGAATCTTATGCAATACGCGGAAATTACCAGGGAAATGACCGTTGGGAGCTTAACTGCCTTGTACCTGACCTGACGCAACTGCACAACATTCAATACCAGGCCGAACCGGACTCGAGCCCCCGTGGCGTGTTCAGGTCGACGGCTCGTGTCGATGAGAATAAATTTATAAGCTTTTATGGAAAGGCACTTGTTGCACATCTAAAGACCGAAAATCGACTGCAACTGGTCCACGAAGGGACCGGACCAGAGTCGCCTGAAAAAAGTGCAAGCCTGCTGCAGTTGTTGTATAATTCCGACAAAGAAGCTGAAACTGAGATCCGTAAACTAGTACAATCTGCATTCGGGCGATCAATTGCTTTGGATTATACTACGCCTTCCCGATTCGCGTTCCGCATCAGCGACAGCTTTGAAGGGCTCCCGGGAGATCCGCGAGAGCTTCGGCCACACTTACAGAATAAGCCTCGACTCGACGATCAGGGGGACGGGATACGTAGTTTTGTCGGGATCGTAGTGGCGCTAAAGTTAGCCAATCGGGGCGTTTTTCTGATCGATGAGCCCGAAGCGTTTTTGCACCCTCCACAGGCTTTTCGTATGGGTGCGACTATTGCGAATTTTGCGCAA
>DASWYH010000963.1:0-4607 GCA_036405095.1 Gemmata sp.
GGGCGCGTGCTCACGGCTCGGGGAGCGCCTCGGCCCCGGCCGCGGGGACGGCGTGGTCCCGGTCCGGCGTGCCGCTGCTGACCCCGACCACCCCGGCCATCAAGGGGCCGCCGCCGGGGAAGATGGCGATCCGGTGCTCGGTGCTCAACGCGATCCCGTAGGCCGGAGCGCCGGGCTGGCTGATCTTCGCCAGGTCCTTGGTGCTCATGTCGAAGGCGCGGGCAGTGTCTGCCTTGTTCTTGGCGATCTCGATGCTCCCGAGCCACACCCCTCCATGCGGACGAACGCGACCGGGTTGGCGCCCTCGTCGATCACCGCGACGGTCATCGACACGCCGAGAGCCTCCGCCTTCTTCGTCGCGGCCCTGATCACCACCGTCGCGGCGGCCAGCGTGACCGCCGGTGCCGCCGTTTTCGTTCCGGACGACAACGGACCCATTTCACCCCTATTTCGGTTCCTTGCCGCCGGTCCCGCGGACCCGGCCCGCCACCCCCGCGGCCTCGCTCGACTGGTACAGCGCGCCCTCCGGGTTCCGCGGCGGCTCGTCGTAATGCATGTCGGGCACCCTCTTCCCGGCCAGGATGTCGACCACCCCGCCGGCCACCTTGGCGAGCGTCGCGTTCAGGGTCGCGGACGCGCTCACCTTCTTCTCCCGCGTCGGCGCCTCCGCCGCCGCCAGGATCGCCTCCGCCACGTGCTGCGGGTCGTCCTGCGGGTCGGGGATTTTCGGCTCCCTGTCGGTCACGTTCCGCGCGTGCTGCGGGAACGGGGTGTCGGTCGCCCCCGGCTGGATCAGGGTGACAGAAACCGGGGCCTTGTCGACCTCCTCGACCTCGACCCGCAGGCAGTCGGTGTACCCCTTGACCGCGTGCTTCGTGGCGACGTACATGCCCATGAGCGGGGCGAACGAGTCGGACACCTCGCTGCCCAGATTGATGAGCGCGCCCCCCTGCTTCTTCAGGTGCGGCAGCGCCGCCAGGCACCCGTTCACCAGCCCCCAGAAGTTGACATCGAACAGCTTCCGGGCGTCGGCCTCCGGGGACCCGTCGAGCCGCCCCCACATGCCCAGCCCGGCGTTGTTCACCCACGTGTCGATGCGGCCGAACTTCTCGACCGCGGCCGCGGCCACCCGGTCCACCTGCGCGCGGTCGGTCACGTCGCATGTGACGGCCACGGCCGTTCCGCCTCTGGCAGTGATCCGGGCTACGATCTCGTCGAGCGCCTTACCGCTGCGGGCCGCGAGGACGACCGACGCGCCCCTCTCGGCCAGCAGTTCGGCGGTCGCCAGGCCGATGCCCGACGACGCCCCGGTGACGACCACGACCTGGTCCCGGACCTTCTTCAGTTTGATGGACACCGGGGGTGCTCCTTTCGGGTGCGGGTCACGGCTTGAGGACGACCTTGATGCAGCCGTCCTGTTTGTCGCGGAACGTCTTGTGCGCCCTCGGCGCGTCCGCCAGGGGGAGCCGGTGGGTGATCAGGAACGACGGGTCGATCTCGCCCCGCTCGACCTTCTCCATGAGCGGCTTCAGATACCGGTGGACGTGGGTCTGGCCCGACTTCATGGTCAGCCCCTTGTTCACGAACGCCCCCATCGGCACCTTGTCCAGCATCCCGGCGTAGACGCCCGGGACGGACACCGTGCCGGCCTTGCGGCAGCACATGATCGCCTGCCGCAGCGCGGTGGGGCGATCGGTGCCGAGGCCGACCGCGGCCTTCACCTTGTCGAGCACCGCCGGGGTGCTGCCCATGCCGTGGGCCTCCGCACCCACCGCGTCGATGCACCGGTCCGGCCCGCGCCCGGCTGTCATCTCCTGCAACTTGTCGTACACGCTGCCCTTCACGGTCATGAAGTCGATCGTTTCGGCCTTGCACTGCGCCTCGGCGAGTCGGAGCCGCTCGGGCAAGTGATCGATGGCGATGACCCGCCCCGCGCCGAACATCCACGCGCTCTTGATGGCGAACCAGGCACCCGGCCGCATTGCACAGCGCCCGGCACGAAGCGTCCTGGGCGTCGATGTCGCCCAGCCCCCACTCGCCACCGTGGAAGTACACGAGCGCGGGAGCGGCCCGATACCCTTCGGTGTGTACACCCGCGCAAGCAGCTTCCCACGCGGGCCGGTGAAGGTCATCCCTGTGACCGCCCCGACGGGTTCCGGACCGGAGCCCCCGCCCTGCTTCTTGAGACGCACCTCCACCGCGTCGGCGACACCGGGCAGCTTCCGGGTTTCTTGCAGGGCCAATTTCTCGATTGGCTCGGGATCAAGGATCTTAAGTCGGTCCAGAACGTCCTGCCCTTGCAGGTCGGGCTTCTTATTGGCAGTGTGAAGAGGAACGAAGAGTGCCAGGACTACGAAGATCGCCAAACGTATGGTGTCGAGCTCCCGGCAGTGTGAACCGGGTTATGCCATGCAACACGAATGCCGAGACCCTATCGCGCAAGTGAATTGATGTAAATTTGCGAACCCTTGTTCTGAAGAAATTCAGCAAGCCGGGGCCGGAGCACTTTACCAGTCTCGGCGGAGCGAACCCGCCGCGGCGGTCCCCCACCGCGTACCGCGCCGGCACGCCGCTTGCTATACATCCTTTCAGTTCGCCACTCGGGCGGGCGAGACCGGAAAGGAGAAAGCGATGTCCACCAAGAAAACCGAAACGACGGCCGCCAAAGACCCGGCCGATTGGGTAACCGGGGACGAGCCGATGACCGGGCCACAGGAGTCTTACTTGAACACGCTCGCACAGGAAGCGGGAACCGAGATGCCCAGCGACCTGACCAAGGCCGAAGCGTCCAAGAAAATTGAGGAACTTCAGGAGGAGACGGGGCGCGGCAAGCCCAAGCCCCGCAAGCGGATACCCAAGAAGAAATCGGACTGATGATCCGGTTCCAAGAGAGTACGCCGGAGATACTCGCTTTGCCATGCTAACCGGCGTGGCAAGTGGACCGGTCGGCCACCTGTACGCCCCCGTTTAGCCGCACGGGCCGGCAGCCAGAACAGCCCGTCCAGCCCCGAGGCCGATCCGATCGAGTCAGAGCCGTCACACCACCGACACGGCGCTGAGCTGGTTTGTGTTAACGTAATGTGCCTCGCAAAGTCGGCCCAGCCTCCATCTTCCAGTTCCTCGCCGACCACCTCGTCCCGCTGCACATGCGCCTTGCGCCGCAGTTCGTCGGGGCGGCCGGCGCCAGCGCGCGGGGCTGATCGAACTCACGCGCCCCCTCGCCGACCTGCTCCAGAGCTTCGCCCGCACCTCGTGCCCCCAGGGCCCTCGCGTTCGGCGCCACCAGCGCCAGGCGCCCCACGAACGAGGTCGCCGGCACCCCAGGCCCGCTCGCGAGCAACACGCAAGGCCACGGGCCCACTCGGAACGACCGGCCAGGGCGCGGCAGGTGTGCGCCGCCGCTCGCCAGGACCGCGCCGGCTCCCGCCGGCGGGTGAGAGAGGCCCGACACGTTCGGTCAGACGGACAGCGCCTTCTCCGCACACAGCGCGGTCCGGTACAGGCCGCTCGGGTCCAGGATCAGCACAACGCTGCCGTCGCCCATGATGGTCGCCCCGCCCACGCCGTCGATCTGGCCCAGTTGGGGCGGCACCGGTTTGAGTACGATCTCCTGCTGCCCGCGGAGCGCGTCCACCATCACCCCGAACCGGCTGCCGGCCACCGACAGCACCACCACCGGGATCCGCCCTTCCGGCGGGCGGAACTCCGGGGCGTCGGCCGCGAGCAGCCCGGGCAGCGGGCGCAACGGGATCACCTCGCCGCGCAGGGCCATTGCCGAGGTGCCGCGCAACTGGCGCAAGGTGTCCGGGGCGACCTTCACCGTCTCCTTCACCGCGTCCATCGGCAGGCCGAACAGCGTGCCCCCGGCCTCGACCAGGACGACCGTCGTGACCGCGAGCGTGAGCGGGAGGACGAGCCGGATGCGGGTGCCCTGGCCCGGCTCCGAGTGGACCGCGACCGACCCGCCGAGCGCGGCGATGTTGTTCCGCACCACGTCCATGCCCACGCCCCGCCCGGAGATGTCGCTCACCTCCTTCGCGGTGCTCAGCCCGGCCGCGAAGATCAGCTGCATCGCGTCCTCGCGGGGCATCGTGGCCGCCTGCTCCGCGGTGATGACCCCCGTGGCCAGCGCCTTCGCCTTCAGCCGCTCGACGCTGATGCCGCCGCCGTCGTCTTCGATGTCGATGAAGATGGCGTTCCCCTCGCGCCCGGCCCGGAGGGTGACGGTCCCGGCTTCCGCCTTGCCCGCCGCGAGCCGCGCCTCGGCCGGTTCGATCCCGTGGTCCGCGGAGTTGCGCACGAGGTGGACGAGCGGGTCGCTCAGCGCCTCGGCCACCTGCTTGTCGAGTTCCGTTTCCTCCCCGAACGTTTGCAGCTCGATCCTCTTCCCGAGGGTGCGGGCCACGTCGCGGATCAGCCGCGGGAGCCGCTGGAACACGGTCCCGACGGGCACCATGCGCATGCCCATCGCGTTGTTCTGGAGGTCGCCCACGATCCGGTCCACCTTCGCGACGGCCTCCTTCAGCCCGCGCGCCCCGGCCCAGTCGGTGGGGCACCGGCGGAAGGCGTGCGACAGCGAGTTGCGCGCGATGACCAGTTCGCCCGCG
>DASWYH010000964.1:0-2295 GCA_036405095.1 Gemmata sp.
TCAAGAAGAACCCGATCTGCGCGCCCACTTCGAGCAGGTGCGCGATGTCGTGGAAGAACGCCGTGAGGAACGCGCCGATGGTGGCAATGGACCACGCGGCGACGAGCGCCAGGAGCAGCCCCGGGAGCGCCAGCGCCAACCCCGCGAACGCGTCCAGGTTCTGTTTCCAGAGGACCATGAGCGCGACCACGACCGTTAGGGCCATGCAGGCATGGATCGCCAGCCCCAGGACGGTGCGCAGCGTGTAGATCGTGTACGGCATCGGGCTCTGCCGGATGTACGACTCGTTCGTCAGGAACGCCTTGCTGCCCGCGGTCGCGGCGTCGCGGAGGAACGCCCACACGGCCAACCCGGCGAGCGCGAACGCGGCGTACCCGACCGGGTTCCCGTCCCCGAACAGTTGGCTGAACACCGCCGTGAACACCGCCGTCATCGCGATCGGGTGCAGCAGCGACCAGCCGACCCCGAGCACCGACCGGCGGTAGCGGAGGCGCAGGTCCAGTTTGACCAGCGCGAGCAGGAAGTGGCGGGCGGTCCAAACGGCGGACAGGTGGCGGAACATCCTTGCTCCCACGGGCAACCAGCGCGTCAGCCGGGCACGCGCATCCACGAACCGGGCCGAACGGGACGCAGAAAGTAGCAACCCCCCGGGGGCGTCGCTAGCCCAACTTGGCCGGTACAGCTCGCGCGACCGCTACAGACTAACTCGACCTGACGCGATTCCGTTGCGGGCGGGTACAATCGACTCGCGCGGTTCCGCCGCCTGTTCCATCTTTACGGACGGGCGAAGGCTGCGCGGTTGTGCCTGGAAGGGTCCTGGGATGCGTAAGAACGACTTTAACGAAGTGGCCGAAGGCGACTGCATTCGGGTGCTCGGCGAGTTGCCCGCCGGGTGCGCCGACCTCGTGTTCGCGGACCCGCCGTTCAACATCGGCTACCGGTACGACGTGTACGACGACAAGCGGGCCAAAGCGGACTACCTGCAATGGACAGAACAGTGGCTCGCCGCCGCGGTCCGGGTGCTGGCCCCGCACGGGTCGCTGTTCCTGGCCATCGGGGACGAGTTCGTCGCGGAACACAAGGTGCGGCTCGACGCGCTCGGGCTCACCATGCGGAACTGGATCGTGTGGCACTACACGTTCGGCGTGAACTGCAGCAAAAAGTTCAACCGGAGCCACGCGCACATCCTGTACTACGTCCGCGACCCGAAGAACTACAAGTTCTTCCCCGACGCGGTGCGTGTGCCGTCGGCCCGGATGACGACCTACGCGGACCGCCGGGCCAACCCCGTGGGGAAGCTCCCCGATGACACGTGGGTGCTCCGGCCCCAGGAAACCAGCGACCACTTCCAGCCGGAAAGCGACACGTGGCACGTCCCGCGCGTGTGCGGGACGTTCGGCGAGCGCCTCGGGCACCCGTGCCAGATGCCGGAAGCGGTTCTCGATCGCATCATCCGGGTCGCGTCGGCGCCGGGCGACCTCGTACTGGACCCGTTCGCCGGGAGCGGCACCACGCTGGCAGTTGCGAAGAAGCTGGGGCGCCGGTACTTCGGGGTGGAGCTGTCCGAGCAGTACGCCGACGGGGTGCGCATTCGGCTCCAGAACATCGAGTTCGGAGAGGCCAGCGCCCCGCCCCGTCCGGTCGCTCCCCCGATCCGGAAGCGCCAGCCGGTGAAGCGGTAAAGTCCGGGCACGAGTACGAACGAGCCGGAAGCGGGAGCGAGGGCCACGTGTGCCGCTCGCGTTTCCGGCTCGTCCGATCGCCTCAATCCCGACCGCGCGAAGACTTTATCCACAGATTGCGCAGATGGGCACAGATTTGAAAACGGTTTGGCTTTCAAATCTGTGCCCATCTGCGCAATCTGTGGATCAGACCTTCCCTCCCGGATTCCCTCTTCGCCAACCTTGATGAAACCGGGAGCGACGGCACACGCGACTGGCGCTTTCGCTCCCGGATCAGTCGGACCCAACGCTACGGGTTGCCGGACTTGGTGTTGCCCGGTTCGGTGGTTCCGCCGGCCGGCTTCACTTCGCCCGGCTTCGTCGGGGTCGCCGCTTCCGCGGGCGGCTTCTGCTTGCTCGGTTCGCCCGGGCGCGTGAACGGGATCGGCGGTTCCCCGCTCGGTTTCGCCCCTTCCAGCCGGGCCAGTTTCTCGCGGCAGTCCTGGAGCCCCTTTTGCAGCTCCTTCAAGGACTCCTCGACCTGTTTGTGCTGGGAGTCGCGGAGCGCCTTGCGCTCCAGGTCGGACTGCTTGTTGCGCTCGACGTCGGTGCCCAGCTTCTGCACGGTGGTGTG
>DASWYH010000965.1:0-1767 GCA_036405095.1 Gemmata sp.
CGTCGTTGCGGGCGGCCCGCCGGGCGCGCTCGCGCTCCGCGCGCTCGTACCGCTCCCGCTCCAGGCGCCGGCTGCTGGCGGTCTCCTGAAGGTTGTTCAGCAACTTCGCCACCGCGCCGACCACAGTCGAGATGACGATCAGGACGATGATCAGGACGATGGTGTTCATGATGAGTCTCAGAAAAACCGAGAGCGACCGGAGCGGAAGCTAAAATAGGAGTTACGCGGTTGGGTGCGGCTCTGTGGTCCGCGCACGGCTTTCTCCGCACTGGGCCCCCGCCCATGTGCGGCCGGTGCCAAATACCAACCGCGCAACTCCCATCTGGATCTGGTTGTTTCCCGGTGGGCGATTTTGCGCCCGACAGGGCGACCGTCTGGGCTACCGGGAGTGAGCGCCCCTTCGAACTCGCCCCGGGTACCCGAAGCACAAACCCGGGTCAGCGCCCCGAGCCGCTCTGCCCCTCGGCCCCGCCGGTCATGGTGGCGATGTTGTTCCGCATGAGCGTGTCGGACTGCACGTTCTTCATGTTGTAAAAGTCCATCACGCCCAGGTTCCCCTTCTGGAAGGCGTCCGCGATCGCCTGCGGCACCTGGGCCTCCGCTTCCACGACCTTCGCGCGGTTCTCCTCGACCAGCGCCCGCATTTCCTGCTCGCGGGCCACGGCCGCGGCCCGGCGCTTTTCGGCTTCCGCCTGGGCGACCCGCAGGTCCGCGGCGGCCTGGTCGGCCTGGAGCTTCGCGCCGATGTTCTCGCCGACCTCGATGTGCGCGATGTCGATGGACACGATCTCGAACGCGGTCTGCGCGTCGAGCGCGTTGTGCAGCACCGTCTGGGAGATCATGCCCGGGTTCGCGAGCACCTCCTTGTGGTCGTGCGCCGAGCCGATGGCCTTCACGATGCCCTCGCCGACGCGGGCGATGATGGTCTCTTCCGTCGCCCCGCCGACGAGCCGCTCCAGCTTCGTGCGCACGGTCACACGGGCTTTAGCCAGGAGCTGGATGCCGTTGCGGCACACGGCGTCGAGGAACTGCTTGCCCTTCGCCGGGTCCGGGCAGTCGATCACCTTCGGGTTCACGCTCGTGCGGACGGCTTCGAGCACGTCGCGCCCGGCGAGGTCGATGGCGGCGGCGGTGCGCCACGGCAGGTCGAGCCCCGCCTTGTGCGCCGCGATCACCGCGGTGGCGGTCTTGGGCACGTTACCGCGGGCGAGGAAGTGCGACTCGAGTTCGCCTGTGGTGACCCGCACCCCGGCCTGGACCAGCGCGATCTTCTGGCGCACGATCATCGCGTAATCGACGTTCCGCAGCTTCATCCCGACCAGGCTGCCGAGACCGATGTCGGCCTTCGTCAACAGGGCCTGGATCCACAGCCGGATGAAGCTGAAGAACAGGAACATGAAGACCACAAATATGAGGGCCGCGACCAGCGCCACCACGATGATGATGATGCTGGTCGTACCGACCTGATTCAGCCCCCCGTCCTTGGAGGCGTCCTTCCCGCCTTGGGCGAACAGGGTCATCGCAGTCGCGAGCGTCGTCGAGAGCGTCACGGGTGTCGGTCCTTTCGGTTGGATTTCGTCTGAGGGCCATAAGAATCGGCCCGTCGGTTACGGGTTCTCGTCGTCGAAGTCCGTCACGGTGCCGGAGGCGCCGGCCCGACCGCGTGCGGCCAGCCGGAGGACCGCGAACACGAGCGCAACCGCGGTGAGCGGCACCCCCGCGCAGCACAGCAGGAACAAGATCTCTTGGGCACCGATACCGAACATC
>DASWYH010000966.1:0-7261 GCA_036405095.1 Gemmata sp.
CCCGCGCTTCTTGAGTTCTTCGCGGAGCAGGGTGGCCATGTCTTCGGGCGGGAGGATCTCCAGGATCTCCAGGTCCGTGCAGATCTCGTCCCCGGCCTTGAGGTTGCGGGTCTCGCTCTCTTTTACGGTGATCCGATACGCGCGGCTCATGTCGTTTCGCTCCGGGTACGGGAGGTTCGGGTCAGGGATCAGGTTAACAGAGGACCGGCACCCGACAACAGGGGTCACCCGGGGCTCCCCTCGGGATTTTCGCCGCCGGGAGCGGCCCCGGCGGGCGGTGCGGTCCCGCCGACCGGACCGCGGAGCGGTTCGAGCATCTCCACCGCGGCACGGGCGCGGGCGCCGATCCGCTCGCCGTTCACCGCTTCCCAGTCGGCCTTCCACATCTGGCTCGCCTGATAGTCGTCGTCGAAGTAGCCGACGTAGCGGTTCCGCTCCTGCCACGCTTCGAGGGTTTCCATCTGCCGGGGCACCGCGAGGGCAGCGCGCTGCGTTTCGAGCCGGTCGGCGAGGCGCTGCGGGCCGCTGCCCTGGAGCCCGCCGGTCCAGAACACCGGCGTCAAGTCAGACTGAAGAACCTGGGCGTTGGTTCGCAGCACGAACCGCCCGAGGTCGGTGCGCTTGGCGTCTTCGGCCGCTTTCAGGAACCCGCGGAGCGCGGCGAACTCGGCGTTGCCCTGGTGCCGCATCTTCTTCCAGTCGGCGATCTGCCCCTTGTCGCGCTCGGTCCGCACCCAGCGGTGCGTGAGGAACGTTTGCAGGCACTCCAGCAGCACCGCGCGGAGGCCCGTACACATCGGGGCGAAGTCGGGCGCGAGCGGCTTGGCCGCGTCCGGGTCGGCGGCATCCTGGGGCGCGAGGAGCCAGCAGAACGGGTTGCGCGCGACGATGTCCTTTCGGCGCATCACCGCGAGGACATCCGGGTCGGACCGCAGCGCGTCGAAGCTGAGCGCGAAGAACAGCTCGTCCGCCGGGGTGAGGGCTTTCGGGGACGCGTCCCAGGTGCCTTTCGATTCGTGAACCTTCTCGGCGGTCAACCAGAACAGGAAATCGAGCACCGGGCGCGAGAACACCAGCGCCCGTTCGTCGAGCGGGATGCGCTCCCACACGCGCCCGCCGACCGGCTGACCCGCGCGCAGGTACTTGTCCTTGCGCCACCCGCCGGAGCGGGTCAGGAACAGCACCAGCGCCTTTTTGAGCGTGTCCTTCACCAGATCGACCGCGCCGGCGCTGATGCAGTCGGGTTTCGCGGTCGCGGTGCGGACGAGTTGTAACCCCTGGTCCGCCGGGAAGTGCCCGACGAGGAACCGCAGGATGCGGAGCAGGTTGAACTCGAACTTCGTCACCTGCCGCGGCCCGTCCGGTTCCGGCGGCTGGGTCGGCGGTGCTGCGGTGCGGGTCATTTCGTGTCGGTCCCTTGGGCGCTCGGCTTCTCGCTCACCAGCGGCAGCGGCTTCTTTCGCCTCCAGCCTTTCCACAAGCCTACAGCATTCGCGGCCGGAAAGCCATTGACCGTAATCTCGCGCCCGACGACCCGGATTTCGAGCGTGTTCTTCGTGCCCCACTGCTCGTCGTAGGAGTACCGCGGCGTGAGGAAGTGAATGCGCTGGTTCGTGGACCCGATCCACCGGCGGGTCGTGTCGGGCTGCTCCCGGAGGTACGGCCCGTCAACCAGAATATCCGTCAGCGCGATTAACTCCAGCACAGCAGGGTCGGCCTTTTCCTGAAGCTCTTCGAGCGTGAACCCGGTGAAGGTCATCACGGAGAGCCCGAGGTCGCGCGCGGCCCGTGCGAGCGCCCGCGCCGGGGTCGCGTGCGCGGTCGGTTCGCCGCCCAGAAGGGTGATCCCTTCGACGCCGGTTTCGTCCCGGGCGCGGCGGAGCTCTTCGACGACTTCGGTCAGCGTTTTGGTGGCGCCGCCCTTGAACGGGAGGAACTCGGGGTTGCAGCACCCCGGGCACCGGAGCGGGCACCCCTGGAACCAGAGCGCGAACCGCTTGCCCGGCCCTTCCGCTTCCGTGCAGGGAACCACCTGCGCGATTTGCATGGTCAGTTCGGCGGTGGGTTCCGTCATTGCGCGTCCCGTGGCTCCAAAGGGTTGCCGCATTATACTCTCTGCGCGATGCGCACGACGCCCGATTTGGTGGGGTAACTCGGTCCCCCTTCCGTTCGGTCCTCGGTGTGGTCGATTGAGATGGAACGATCCACGAACTTCCCCACAGTTTCCACGTTAGTTGTCAGGTGCCGGGTGACTTCGGAGGTCCGGTACTCGCTGGCGTCGGCGCTGAACGTGAGCGGGAGCAGGAGCTGGTCGGCCGAGTGCGGGTCCACGGGGCACCGGGAGTCGCGGAACGCGATCGCCTCATCGGCGGCGTCGTCCGCAACCCGTTCGGACGGCTTCCCGCGCTCGCCGAGACCGAAGAACAGCGCCGGAACGGGGGCCTGCCGGAAGATCACCGCGGCGACGCTCCCGGGGTTCGCGGCTTCCCACTCCTCAACCGGGATGTGCGATTCCACCCCTTCGGCTTTGAGCCGCACGCTCAGCCGGCGGGCCTGCTTGCGGCCGACCGATTCGGGCAGGTCGGCATACGCGCTGAACCCGCCGGCGGTGGTCAGCTCCGGGCACGTGAGCAGGGACAACCCGTTCACCCATGAACACGGATGGACCACGGCCCGGATCTCGCCGCCGCCGCGCGGGTAGAAGCCGGGGCGGGGCATTTCCAGTTCGACCTTGATCCCGAGGCGGGCCAGGTACGCGGCCCAGGTGGTTTCGAGGAAGTGGTAACACGGGGCATGGGCGTTGTGCGTGCCGCCGGTGATGGTGATCTCGCTCGGGCGGTCGCCGCGGAGCGCGAGCGGCAGGTAAACCGTGTGCAACACGAGCGCGGTAGCGCCGGCGGTGCCGATCGAAAAGGTGTAGTTCCCGGGTCGCACCGCGCCCGGCTCGAAGTACAGAACCGACGACCCGTTCGCCGCGCCCTTGTACTGTGCTCCGCTGATGGTGCCGGCGGCCTTGACGCACATCACGTGTTGCGGCGCCAGCCCGGGTTTGCTCCGGTTGGCGCGGATGTTCGTCAGCTTGAAGGGCCGTCCGGTGAGGATGGACAGCGCGAGCGCCGAGCGCAAGATCTGCCCCCCGCCCTCGCCCTCGGACCCGTCGATTTCGATCATGCCGTCGCTCATATCGGAACGGACACCGGAAGTGCGCGAGCGGTTCAGGCTTGGCCACAGGTGCGCGTTCGGCGCCACTCGCGCGAAAAGTTCGCCGTGGCCGGGTTTACCGAGGCGCTCAACTCGTGCCGGGCCAGACCAAGTGGCGCTTGCCGCGGTCCGCGTAGTACGGGCCGAAATTCTCCCAGAATACCGCCGCGCGGGGCGAGGTATCGCAGCACATGACCAGTGTGCCGAGTGGAACCCATTCGCGCCGCAAGCAATCCAGAACGGCCGACCAGGAGGCGCAGAACACCTGGACGGGATCGTACACCAAAAACACGCGCGTTTCTGGCTCCCAGCCGAGCGCCGCGTGTAGCCCGTCTGCAACGGTTTGCCCCGCGTCAAGTTCCGGCGGGCCGGTCACCTTGCGGAAGACGCGCTTCATCCACCCACCCGCACGCTCGAAATGGAACGGCTTGCCCACGCCAACGAACAGGGCGGCCCAAAGCGCTTCGGCCGCATCGTCGGCGAGCGGTCGCACCAGTTGATTGAAGAAGGCCCATTTGACCGCCGGGACGCGGCCCCGGAACTGCACGTCCGCAAAGCGATCCGGGAGCCAGTCCCGGACCCAATCGTGATCCGCTTGAGGTTCGTTCATGGGCGCACCGGGCCGTCGGTTGAGTTCCTGTGGTTGGGGTCGGCGTTACGGAAAGAACGCGGTCGGCTCGCGCGCTATTTCAGCCACTTCGCCACGTCGCGGGCGTGGTACGTCAGGATCATGTCGCTCCCGGCCCGGCGGATGCTGGTCAGAATTTCGAGCGTCACCCGGCGCTCGTCGATCCAGCCCTTTTGCGCCGCGGCCTTCACCATCGCGAACTCGCCGCTCACGTTGTACGCCGCCACCGGCACCCGGAACTGGTCCTTCACCCGGCGGATGATGTCCAGGTACGACAGCGCCGGCTTCACCATGATCATGTCGGCCCCTTCCGCGAGATCGATGGCCACTTCCTTCATGGCCTCGTCGCCGTTACCGGGGTCCATCTGGTAGGTGTTCCGGTCCCCGAACGAGGGCGGGCTTTCCGCGGCCTCGCGGAACGGGCCGTAGAACCCGCTCGCGTACTTCGCCGCGTAGCTCAGGATCGGGATGTCGGTGAACCCGGCGGCGTCCAGCCCGGTGCGGATCGCGCGCACCATCCCGTCCATCATCCCGCTCGGCGCGATCACGTCCGCGCCGGCCCTGGCGTGGCTCACGCACTGCTGCGCGAGGATCGGGAGCGTCGCGTCGTTGTCCACATCGAGGACGCCGCCGCGGTCGCACAGGATGCCGCAGTGCCCGTGGTCCGTGTACTCGCAGAAGCACTCGTCGGTCACCAGGAGCACGTTGGAGCCGTGCGCTTTTCGCAGCTCCCGGAGCGCGTGCTGCACGATGCCTTCGTCTTTGAGCGCGCTGGACCCGGTGGCGTCCTTGAACTCGGGGATTCCGAACAGGATGAACGCTTTGATGCCCAGATCGCGGGCCGCGCCGACCTCGTCCACGAGCGCATCGGGGCTGAGCTGGAAGTTGCCCGGCATCGAGCTGATTTCCTGGCGCACGCCTTTCCCCGGGCGCACGAAGAGGGGCAGAATCAGGTCGCGGGGCGAGAGTTCGGTCTCGCGCACGAGTTCCCGCACGAGCGGGTTGTAACGCAGCCGGCGCGGGCGCGCGGTGGGGTAGGTGGGGGCGGGTGGGGGGCTGCCGCAAATCGGGTGGTTCATCGGTTCGGGAGCGTTGAGGGAAGGCGGATGCGCGATGTGCCCATCTTATCCGTTCGGGAGGGCTTTGGGCCGTTGAGTTCTCGGTTGTGCGGGCGGTTCGTCTGGACACCGGCTCCGCGCATCGGCATAGCCGGGTCGGCACATTGTCTCGTTACGGAGAGCGCGTATGCGCACGGTGTTCGCCGTGGTCGCTTTCGCATTCGTGCCGGTTGTGGCGTCGGCTCAACCGGTTGCACCGCCCATGCCGCTGGCTCCTCTTTCGCCCCCGCCGCCCGCCCCGCTGCCCCCGGAGCACGTGAACCCGGTGGGCGCCGAGCCGCCGTTCCTGAAGACCGGCAAGAACGTTTCGCAGCCGCTCACGCCGGTCGGCCCGGACCCGGCGGAGCTGCCACCGCTCGCGCCAAAAGTGGACGAACCGAAGCTGGACCCGCTTCCGAAACTCGATGCGAAGCCGACCGAACCCGAACCGCCGCGCGGGCCGCTCGGCCCGGGGTGGGGCAGTTCCGAACTGCTCTACTGGTGGCCGGCGCGCCAGCCGGTGCCGCCGCTGGTAGCGGGCACGCGCACGGGGCTGCCGCCCACGTTCGGCGACCCCGGAACGGCGCTGCTGGTCGGCGGGCAGGCACTCGGGTCGCAACCGCACGCGGGCGGCCGGTTCACGACCGGCTCGTCCATCAACTGCGCGGAAACCTTCGGTTACGAGATCTCCTATCTGTTCCTCGGCACCCGCACCTATCGGGCCGCCGTTTCGGACTTTCCCGGGAGCCCCGTGCAGAGCTTCGGGCTGCCGTACACCAATGCCGTAACGGGCGCGAACGAGTTCCTCACGCTGGCGCAGCCGGGGGTGAGCACTGCGGCGCTGACGGTTTCCACCTCGACCCGCGTGCAGGGGTGGGAGGTGAACACCGTTGCGAACGTCATCGACGACAAGAAGTTCAAGCTCAACGCGCTCGCCGGGTGGCGGTACTTCCAGGTCCACGAGGGGCTGCGCATCGAGGACACGCAACTGCGGTTCCTGGACGTTCCGGGCGTGTACCGGTCCGCCGATCAGTTCGACGCGCACAACCGGTTCCACGGCGGGCAGATCGGGCTGCACGCGGACGCCCACAGGGGCATCGTGTTTTGCGAGATGACGGCGAAGGTGGCCTTCGGGCAGAACTACGAGGTGGTGAAGACGGAAGGGATGAACGTGATGCAAGCGCCGTCGCTCGCCGGGGGCACGCCCTGGGCGTTCGGCGGTAGCGGCATCTACGTTCAGCCCTCGAACTTCGGGCGGACGGGGCGCGGCGTGTTCGCGGTGGTGCCGGAGGGCACGGTCAAGTTCGGGTTCCGGCTGGGCGATTCGGCCCGGGTGTACGTCGGGTACAGCTTCATTTACCTGAGTGATGCGGTGCGGCCCGGCGACCAGATCGACCGCACGCTGAACCCGGCACAGCTTCCCATCGTGAGCGGCACCGGCCCGGTGTTCACCGCCGACCGTCCGGCCCGGATCGTCAACCGCTCGGACTTCTGGGCGCAGGGGCTGACGATCGGTTTCGAGACGCGGTACTGACTACGCGGTCCGGCTGTGGGTGTCGGTTTTGACTTGGGTTTTGTGGCACAACCAGCGGGCGCGCGTGTATGGTTCCGGGCTCTGGCTTCGGCTCACGAGCGAGCGAACGCGCTCTCCATCGCGTGGCGGTCGAAGCCCTCGGGCACGGCCCCTTCGGCCGCGAACTGGTACAGCGCCGCGAGGAAGATTGTGTTCAGCGCCGAGCTGATGGCCATGTGTAACAGGAACGTGATCCCGGCCGCGACCAGCAGCGCGATGCCCGGAACTGCCATCCCCTGAGTGAGCAGAACGGCGCCCGCGACGAGCAGCAGGAGCACCGGGATGAACAACAGGAACAGGATGAAGTTCAGTCCCATGTTCCCGGCCAGCGCCTCGCCCCACGTCTTGCGCAGTAGCGCCATCGAGCGGCCCACCGCGGCCATCGGGCCGACCTTTTCGACCACCAGCACCGGCACCACGAAGAACGTCATGATCGACCACGCGCTGCCGAGCAGCCACGCGATGATCTCGCCCACCTTCTCGTGCGCGTTCTCGATCGCTTTCAGGAGCAGGCCCACCGTCGCAGAGACCAGTGCCCAGGCGAAAATCTGGGGCAGCCGGGCGAATGCCATCCGGAACCCGTCGCCGAGGCTCGGGGTTTCCCCGTGGAACCGGAGCAGCGCGCAACTCACCAGCGCCGAGTTGCAGAAGATGACGACGAAGTAGGTGCAGAAGTAGAACGCGAACGTGACCGCGTACACCCACACCGGCGGCCGGTTGTTGTTCTGCTGGAGCTGCTGCTGGAACCGGTTCCAGTCCACC
>DASWYH010000967.1:0-1784 GCA_036405095.1 Gemmata sp.
GGCTTGCCCGCGACCTTTTGATATTTCCCGTCTGTGGTGCTAATATCCCACTCCACGCGCGAGAAGTTGATGCGCCACTGGTCCCCGTCCTTCGGCGGAACCGCCACCGGCGCGAGTTCCTTGAGTCCTTTCCAGGGCCACTTGATTTCGACCGTCCAGCCCGTGTCCTTGTCCCGGGGGTCGTTCAACGTGCCCCGCACCTGCACGGCCGTTTTCAGACCGATGATCTCCCAACCGTTGAGCGCCCGCCCGCTGTCCCGGTACGGCTTCGTGAGCAGCAGATCCCAGGTGGTGTTGAGCGCGTTGAGTTCGAGTTCGCCATAGGTGTGGGTGTCCCCATCGGGGTCGATAAACACCTCGAAATCCGGATCGTGGAAGATGACCGCGTCGTGGTCCTTGAGCGTCGCCCAGACGTGCGGCTCTTCCAGTTCGGCGGCGATGTACAGCGCCTCATCGTCCCAGAGCATCTTCACACGGGTGCGGAACCGCGGTTTCGGCTTCTTGTCGCCCTCAATGTCCACGAACTCGTCGGTCCACAGGGCCGCGCTCCACTCCGCGCCAGTGAGGTCGCCGTCGATAACGATGGGACCGGTCGCGCGGTGGCACACGTAGCCCTTCGGGGGCGGCCACGCTTCGGGCGCGTCATCGGCCGCGGCACCCGCACTTGTGGCACCCGGAACGAGCGAGAGGACGACCGCCGGCGCGACCGTACCGAACCAACAGAGGACACGCAGCATGTGAGGAAACCAGTTCTGGCACCCGCGGACGAGCGGTTAGGGGTGAAGCCGTTAAGGATTTCGAGCCGGAAGCCGTCAGGTCGAACGGTACAAAGCCATCAGACGGGCGACAAACGAGGAATACGACTTCGATTCAGTCCGCACGCTTGAACAAATCGAGAAACCGGTCCTCGTACCGTTTGAACAGTCCGAGCCGGTCGAGCTCGCGCTTCAGCTCGAACGCCTTCGTCCGGTCGGTCGCGGCACGCGCGAACAGCTCCTCGATCCGCTGAACGGACGCCGACGGAACCGGTTCGTCCGGCCCCTCGTAGCGATACCCCACCCCCTCGTTCTCCGCGGCCGGTTCGGACCCGAGCTGGTCGGGTCCGAACTCCGACCCGCCCTCGTCCTCGTCTTCGTCCTCGTCCTCGTCCTCGTCGGCCGCGCTTTCGGACTGCGGCCCGTACTGGTCCTCGACCCGCGCGAGCAATTCGCCCAGTTGTTCCTCTACGGCCCGCGCCTGCTCCGAGAGTTCGGTGAGATCCACATCGATCCCCGTCAGCATCGAAAAGGCGTCCAGGATCGCGAGCGACGCCTTCGGGAACGGCACCTGCGCGAACACCTGCGGCATCTCGCCGAGGAAACACGACCCGCGCAGCCCGCCGAGCGCGGCGGCCCCGAGCAGGACCCCGTTCAGCCCACCGATGTTGCCCTCTTCAAGAACCTTGATGTCCAGCCGGCGGAGTTCCTCCACGCCCGCCTCGTCGGTCGCGGCCCCGAACACCCGCGACGGGTGCTCGGGGCGCATGTCCGTCGCCATCGCCGCGAACGTCAGCACCCGCTCGGCGCCGAGCCCGCGGGCGTACTCGATCACCTGCTTGCAGAACGGGAACTTGCCCACCGGCGGCTGTGCCTCGCCCAGGAAGAGGACCAAGTCGTGCCGCTTCTCCGGGTCGGTCCACACGAAGAACCGGTTGCGTGGCCGGCGCGCGGGCTGGATCACCCCGCCCTTCACCTCGACCGAGTTCACGTCGAACAGCTCCCCGCCCTCGAACTCGGCCACCGCGG
>DASWYH010000968.1:0-2402 GCA_036405095.1 Gemmata sp.
GGTTGAGGGATGGGTGTCATCGCGTCCGTTCGATTACAGAACACCGGCTCTTGAGGCAACTCGGCGCCGAAGGGAGTCAAAAAGACCTGGAAAATGCACGGCCCGCACCCCGTGAACGCTTACAAATATTTTAACGTGATCTTGCGATTTTCGACGCGATCACTTGTGACCCGCGGTCCTTAATTCGGGGACGCGTCGGCCCGTGCGAACTGTGCGTCCCACTCGGGCAGCTTCTCCTGCACCTCGGCCGCGGCTCCGGCGCGGAGCGTGACGTGCCCCACCTTCCGCCCCGGGCGCGGTCCCTTCCCATAAAGGTGAAGGTGCGCGTCCGGGTTCGCGAGTACCGGAGCCGTCGGCGGCACGGAGCCGATGAAGTTGTACATGACGGAACACCCGACCGCGTCGGTCTTGCCCAGCGGCAGCCCGCACACCGCGCGAACGTGGTTCTCGAACTGGCTCGTCAGCGCGCCTTCAATCGTCCAGTGCCCGGAGTTGTGAACCCGCGGCGCCATTTCGTTCGCGAGCAACCGCGGCCCGTCCTGGAACCACTCGATCGTCAGCACCCCGACGTAATTGAGCTCCGTGAGCACCCGCGCCGCGAACTCCGCGGCCCGCTCGCCCAGCTCCTCGCCCAGATCGGGCGCCGGCGCAACGGACCGGTGCAGGATGCCATCCAGGTGAACGTTTTCGATCAGCGGGTACGTAACGATCTGTCCGTCGCGCCCGCGGACGGCGACGATCGACAATTCACGATCGAACCGAACGAACCCTTCGAGAATGAGGGGCCGCCCGCCGAGCTTCTGCCACGCGGCTTCGGCCTCTTGGGGCGTGCGGATCACCGCTTGGCCCTTCCCGTCGTACCCGAACCGCCGGGTCTTCAGCACCGCCGGTAGCCCGATTTCGATGAGCGCCGCGCGGAAATCGGGTTCGCTCTCGATCGGCACGAAAGGCGGAGTCGGAATCCCGAGCGAGCGGAAGAACTGCTTCTCGGCTAGCCGCTCTTGCGAAACTTCCAGCGCCGCGGGCGGCGGGTACACCGGGACGCGCTCCGCGAGCCACCGCACCGACTCCACCGGCACGTTCTCGAACTCGAACGTCACCGCGTCCGACGCTTGCGCCAGTGCGAACAGCGCGCGGTGGTCGTCGAACTCGCCCGCGATGTGGTTGCACACCTGCGCTGCAGAGGAGCCGGCGCCCGGTTCGAGGGCGGTGGGGCGCACTCCGAGGGGGTAGGCCGCGAGCGCGAGCATCCGACCGAGCTGCCCGCCACCGATGATTCCAAGCCGCATAACAATTCAAAAGAAAAGAAGACCAAAGAACAACGCGCCGCGCGGTCGCAGGGGTCCTTTTGTCGCTTCGCTTTTGCCTTTTAAGTGAGGCGCGGGTCCGGATTGTCGAGCACCTTTTTCGTTTGCGCGTCGCGGAAGGTGCGCAGCGCCTCGCGGATGGACGGCGTCTTGAGGCTCAGGATCGCGGCGGCGAGCAGCGCAGCATTGACCGCGCCGGCGGTCCCGATCGCGAGCGTCCCCACCGGAACCCCGGCCGGCATCTGCACGATCGAGAGTAGCGAATCGACCCCGCGCAGCACCGCGGACTCCACGGGCACGCCGAGCACCGGGAGCACGGTTTTGGCGGCGCACATCCCGGGCAGGTGGGCCGCGCCGCCGGCCCCGGCGATGATGACCTCCAGCCCGCGCTTCTCGGCCTGTTCGGCGTAGGTGAACAGGAGGTCCGGGGTCCGGTGCGCCGACACCACCCGCTCTTCAAAGGGGATGCGCAACTGCATCAGCACGTCGGCCGCGTGCTGCATCGTGTTCCAGTCCGAGCGCGACCCCATGATGAGGCCCACCCGCGGGGGCGGGCTGCCGGAGGACGGCGAATTCGGGGTCGGGTGTTCGTCGGTCATCAGGGTCGGGTCCGGTATGAACGGCGGCGCTTAATCGGCGATTGTATCCGGGGCGCCCGGTCCGGGAAGCACTGGGGTTGTGTCGGGGGCGCGGCGCGGTATACGGGCACCCTTCCTGAACAAATTGAGGCGAGTCATGCGCGGGTTCACGCTTCGAGCGGTGCCGGTGTGTCTGGCGGTGTTCGCGTGCGGGTGCTTCCTCACGAACGGCAAGCGCGCCCCAGACGGCGGCACTTCGGACGGGGGCGCCCAGGGGACCACCCCGACACACGTTTACTGGCAGCAGGTCGGGGCGATCCTGGCCCAGCGCCCCGCCGGTCAGGACATGCCGGCGATGGTGGGCCTGCTGCGCACGCAAAACGATGCGTTCCGCCAACTGTCCGCGGAGGGCGTGGACGCGGACCTCGTTTCGGCGGTGGACGCCCTCATCAAGTGTGAGGACGAGGTGCTGCGCCGGGCCGACATGGTGGACAACGACCCGGCCCGGCTCAAGGTG
>DASWYH010000969.1:0-2445 GCA_036405095.1 Gemmata sp.
CATGGAGCTGATGGACAACCGCGGCAGCATCACCGCGTGCGACATCGACCCGAAGCGCCTCGAAACGGTCACATCGCTCGCCCGGCGGTTGCGCCTCGACGGCATCGAAACCGTTGCCCTCAAGGAGGACGAGGGCCTGCCGCCGGGGGCGCCGTTCGATGCGGCGCTGGTCGATGTGCCGTGCAGCAACACGGGCGTGATCGGGCGCCGGCCCGAGGTCCGGTGGCGGCTCAAGCCGAACGAGTTCGAGCACCTCATCCGGCTACAAACGCGGCTGCTCATCCTCGCCGCCGAGCGCGTGAAGCCGGGCGGGGCGGTGGTGTACTCGACGTGCAGCATCGAACCCGACGAGAACGAGGGCGTTGTGAAGGCCGTGTGCCGCGCGGTGCGGGGCCTGGCGCCGGAGGCCGAGCACCACGCCGTCCCGGGGCGGCCGTCCGACGGGGGCTACTGGGCGCGCCTGCGGAAGAACGCGTGACGCGCGCCCGGGCGGGCCGCAGTTGGCCTTGACGCGGCGCGCCCCGGGCGGGTCTACTCGCGGCTCGGATTCTCGCGCTGACCAACCGGGACACGCCTATGGCCACGGACACGGCCGTCGCTCCTTCGCGGCACACCACCGACCCCACCACACACCTGTGGCAGTTGCCGGTGCTGCTGCTCGGTATCGGGGTGTTCGTGTCCGCGTGGCAGGGGTGGCTCCCGCTCGGCCCGAGCGACCCGGCGTCGGCGTTCAAGCGCGACGTCGAGGCGCTCAAAGCCAGCTACGAAAAGCTCCTCCCGGACCCGGACGACCTCAAGGCCCAACTCGCCAGGGTCGCCGGCGGCGTCGACACGTTCCCCGAACACGCCCCGCTCGCGCGCTTCCACCTCGGCAGCGGCTACGTCCGGCTCGCCGAAATTACGCCCGCGGCCGACGAGTCCCGGGGGTACTGGGTGCTCGCCCGCCAGCACTTCGATCTGGTCGAAGAGAAGCAGCTGCGGGACCCGAACGATGCGCCGCGGCTGGCGTTCCGGAAGGCCAAGGTCAAGGCCGTGATCGGGCTGCCGGACGACGCCCCCCCGGCCGAACTCGCGCTGCTCAAGACCGTGCTCAACGCGCCCCCGCCGGGCGACGAGGGGGGCGAAACCAAGCGCCTGATCGCGGACCTGGCGCTGCGCCAGAAGCCGCAAGACCTCGCGACCGCGAAGGTCGCGCTCAACGACTACCTCCGGTCCGCCGGGGGCGCCACCCCCAACGCGTCCCTGGCCCGCGCCCGGCTCAAGCTCGGGGTCATCTTCCTGATCACCAGGGAGTACGATCAGGCGCGCAAGTGGCTCGGCCAGGTCGGGGCCGACGCGCCCGCCGACGTGTTCGCGCCCGCGAAGGCCGAGCTGGCCCGCGTGCTCATGGCCGAGGGCGATTACGTCGGGGCCGCGAAGGAACTCGACGCGCTCCGCGCCGCGCCCGGGCTGCCGCCCGCGTACCGCACCGGATCGGCCTACGATTTGGGCGTGTGCAAGCTCCGGCTGCGCGAACCGGACGCCGCCGGGAAGCTGTTCGAGGAGGCCGTGAAGGGCACCGGGGAGGAGGCCACCGCCGCCGCCGTTCAGCTCGCCGAGCTGTACCTGCGCGCCCCGGATCCGGCGCGCCACAAGCGCGCGGTCGAGCTGCTCGCGGACACCGTAAAAGGGGTCAAGGGCGCGGCCGACTTCCGGAACGAGTTCGTACCCGTCACCGAGGTCCAGGCCGCGTTCGAGCTGGCCATCACGACGCTGCTCGCGGACCGGGCGTTCGAGCCCGCGCTGCGCGCCGCCGAGACCTACGCCGCGGTCGCGCCCGCCGGGCGCGAGCGCGAGAAGCGGGCCGACGTGCTGGCCGCGTGGGGGGGCGCGCTCAAAAGCCCCGGCGAAGCGGCCCCGAAGTTCCGCGCCGCGGCCGACGAGTTCGCCGCGCTGGCCGCGTTCCAGCCGAAAACCGACGGGAAGCTCGAAATGCTCCGCCGGGCGGCCATGCTGTACCGGCAGGCGGACGAGCCCGCGCTGGCCGTGGGCCGGCTGAAAGAGGCGCTGAAGCTGCCCAACGTCCCGGAGCAGTTCGTCGGCCCGACCTCCGTGGAACTGGCCGACGCGATGCTCGCCGCCGGGCAGACCGGCGACGTGTGGCCGGTCTTCAAAGAGATCCTCGCCGGGGGCGGGCTGACGGCCACCGCGACCCGGTACCGGCTCGCGCGGCAGTTCGTGGACTCGCGCCACCAGGGGCTGGTGCCCGTGGGCCGGGCGCTGTTCGAGCAGATCGCGAACCAACAAAACGTGTCCCCGGCCGAGCGCGAGTACCACGAGCGCGCGCTGACCGAGCTCGCGAACGACCTGATCCGCCAGGGCAACTTCGCCGATGCGGAGTTCCGCTTGCGGTCACAACTCGAGCTCTACAAGAACGGCCCCGAGGCGCAACTGGCGCGGCTCCTG
>DASWYH010000970.1:0-8023 GCA_036405095.1 Gemmata sp.
CGCGGTGCTGGCGTGGCTCGGGGCTTCGGACGAGACCCGGAACGAGTACGCGGCCCCGTCCGAAGCAGAAGCGAGCGGCGCGTATTCGGCCCGTGACGCCCGGAGCACCCTGGGGGCGTTCCTCGGGGAAGACGGGGCCGCGCCGGACGCGGCGGAGTTCGCGGTGCTGTACTTCGCCCCCGAATCGGCCGGGGTGACCGACGCCCTCGGCGCGCTGTTCGGCGACGCATAAGGGCGCCACAGGCACACATCGCCGGGCCAGGGGTCGCAAAGTCGCAGGCATTCGCCGGACGACACCTTGCGGCCCCCGGCCCGGCGACGCGGAGGGCGCCATAAGCCCGCCTGTGTTTCGCCGGAGCGATCGTGCCGGTGCTGCAACGCGGGCCGGGCGCCCGCGCGCCACATGGGGGAGCTACTCGGCTTGACGTGCCCCCGTCCGTACTGTGTGCTGAGGGCGGGTCAGTCACTCACGGAGATCGCGCGCGATGGGAATGGAGAACTACAGCCCGCACCAGCAGAAAATCATCAAGCGGTATTACGATAACATCGACCAGGTTTCCTGGCAGCGGCTGGCGGAACTGGTGGCCGACCTGTACCTCGCCGAAGGCAAGAAGAAAGACAAGATGTGGGTCTCGGCCGCGAGCTTCATGGAGAAGCTCAAGGTGCCGAAACCCAAGATCGACGCCATCGTGCAGAAAAAAGACGTGGAAGCGCTCGCCAAGCTCGTCAAGGAACTGATGGGCAAGGAGTGACCGCCGCCGCGCCCTCGCGAACACGTTTTACGGGGGCGCGGCACCCTTCATCATCGCGCGCAGTAACATCGGACCTTTCACCTCGACAGCACATCGAAAAATAATTCGCGCGGCCCGCCGAAGTACATCACACGTGGAGCGCGAGGGGCGTTGCGATGAGTTTAACGGCCTGGATCGGCTTGTTCCTCATTTCCTCGCTGTTCTGGGCGTGGCTCCTCTTCCTGGGCGGAGCGAACTGGCTGGAAGGGTCGTGGCTCGCGGCCGTCGTTGTTCATTTCCGCGCGATGGAGTGGACCGCGGACGGCATCCGGCTGTTCGCGATGCTGACGTGGGGACTGGAAACCATCTGGTTCGGGGTCGGTTTGTTCGTTCCCGGCGCGCGGTTCTGGTTATAAACTCGGGCGCGTCTGCTGGTGTCGGGTCGTGGCTTAAGGAGCGCCGCAATGCGCGTGCTGAAGGGGCACACGGGAAAGCTCCGGGCGGTGGCCTACTCGCCCGACGGATCGAAACTCGCGACCGCGGGCGACGCCGGAGTAACGAAGTTATGGGACGTTGCCACGGGGCACGAACTGGCGACGATTCACCAGCCGGGTGGCGGCGAGGTCCTGCGCGCGGACGAGAAGCGCGTCGGCCAGTTGGCGTTCTCGCACGATGGCAAGGTGCTCGTCACGGGAACGGGAGGCGGATGGGTCAAATGGGGCCGGATTCGGTTCTGGGACGTTGAGACCGCGCGCGAGTTACCGTTCCTTGACGAGTCGCGGGAGAGCAGCCCGCCAATAGCGTTCACGCCCGATGATGCGTTCCTGATTTTCGCGCACGGGTGGGGGATTTACGGCCAGTCCCGTCGCTTTACGGGTACGGTTCTGGCCTGGGATCGTCGTACCGGAACGGTTGTGGGGCCGTTCATCGAGACCCAGGACCCCGTGGTGGCTCTGGCGGTATCCGCTCGCGCGGACCTGCTCGCGGTCGCGGCCAGCAGTTCTCGTGGGAGCCACGTGCGCCTGTGGGGCCTGACCAGCAAACGGGAGCAGGGGAAGCTCGATCTGCCGCCCGTGCCGCAATCGCACCTGAGACCGGCGGTGCAGGGGGTGGCGTTCTCTCCCGACGGGCAGGCGCTGGCCGTTGCGGCCGGGACACAGGTGCTCGTATTCGACCTGGCCCACCGGGGCCTGCGCGGGACGATCCGGGTTCACGCCAATCAGGTGGCCGCGGTTGCGTTCGCGCCGAACAACCGGATGCTCGCAACGGCCAGCCAGGACGGAACCGTGCGGTTGTGGGATCCCGAGTCACTGAGCGAGCGGGCCGCATACGATTGGAAGCTCGGCAAACTGCGCCACATCGCCTTCCACCCCGATAGCCTGACGATCGCGGTCGTCGGCGAGAAATCCCGAGTCGTGATCTGGGACGTGGAGGTTGGTTAACTTCCCAGGCGCCGGCGGAGCCGGCCAAAGTGGTGCCGCGGGTGTGGCCCCGTTTGAGGCAATCGTCTGACGATGCAGCAGCGGAAAAAAACGGGCCGCAGCGCGGCGAACTCGAACAGGACCCATCTCACGGCGCTCCGGCCGAGCGCCCCCGGCATGGCCCAACTTCAATAGGGAACGCACGGCTTTGCGGCCCGTTATTTGCGCCCTTTGGCAAGCTTCATCTTCGCCTGTTCCAGGTGGATCTCGGCTTCCAGGCGCTTTGCATTCACCTTGAGAACGCTCGCTCCGGGAACGCACGCCGCTTCCCGTTGCCCTTCGACCCACGATTCGTGTTCCTTCAGCACGGCGACCAGGTTCTTGTGACACGCGGCCCGTTCCGCATCCGTTTCCGCCGCTTCCAACTCGGCCGCGGCCTGCAACCGCATTGCATCCAGCACTTCGTCGTATGACAGCCGCGCGTTCTTGAACAGCGCGGTGAGGTGGTCCGTCATCTTCTTCAAGACGACGATCCTCTCCTCCCGTAGCTCCTTGATCTTCTTGGCCGGCTCGTCGATTTGTTTCTTGTTCGCCGGGCCGCGCTCTCTTGCGAGTGGGTGGGCGGCACCAGCAGCGCCGCTGCGGTGAGTGCCCAGATCGGTGCCGCCGCTCTCTTCGCGAGCCTCCCGGAGAGAAAAAGGGAGCGCCGGTGTGGCTTATCGTGATCTTGGGTTGCGGCCAGCGACGCGCAATCCCACCGGTCCGAAAAGGGCATAGCACCCCAAACCTCGTGTGCCGCTTTTTTGCGGTGCCACTATTTTTGCCCCGGGCGCTTGACCGGCCGCCGGCGCCTCCCCTATACTACTTGAAGACCGGCCGCGCTTGCCACACTGAATGGGCGACAGTGTGACGATCCGCGGCCGGTCCTTTTTGCGCTCACTTCTCTGCACCGACCGCAACTTCTTGAATAAGAACTCGGTGCCCTTCCTTACACAACCGCATGGCTTCCTGACGGGCTTCGCTCCGGAGCAGGAACACGCCGCCATCGACCCAGCCCGATCCCTCTTGAACGAGAACCTGGAACCGGATCTGGGCGGGTGGCGCCGCGTCGGCGAATCGCGGCGTTGAGCACAGCCCGAGCACCGCGCCGGCACCGACCACCCAGGACAGCAAAAGTTTGCGAGCCACGACCGTTCTCCTTGTCGGACCGAGTTCCGTTCGGCCCGCCCACATGTGGAACGCACCGAACGGGTCGGGTTGCGCGCCGGAGCCCCTGTTGGGGATTCCGCACGCATCGGGGCGGTTGGGCGAGAGCGGCCGGCGCGGGTGTAAGAGCGGCCCGGCCGTAGCGCTATTCCTCCCGTCGGTTGCGGCTGGAACCGCCCGCTCTGGAACCCCGAAAGGCCCCCCTTGGCTACCACGCGCTCGTCCCTGTTCGTCATCTCGCTGCTCGGCGCGCTGAGCGTCGTGAGCCCGTTCGCCATCGACATGTACCTGCCCGCGTTCCCCGAACTGGCGGTCCAGTTCGGGGTGCCCAGCACCACGGTCGCGCTCACCCTGTCGAGCTACTTCATCGGGTTGGCGCTCGGGCAGGTGATCTACGGCCCGCTCCTCGACCGGTTCGGGCGCAAGCCCCCGCTCGCCGCCGGCCTCGGGCTCTTCGTCGCGGCCTCGGTCGCGTGCACGCTCGCGCCGGACGTGCGCGCCCTGATCGCGTGGCGGTTCGTGCAAGGGTTCGGCGGATGCGTGGCCCAGGTGGCATCGGTCGCGATGGTCCGGGACTTCTTTCCGCGCGATGCGGCAGCCCGGGTGCTGTCCCGGCTGTTCCTGTTCATCGCCGTGTCCCCGCTGTTGGCCCCGACGGTTGGCGGGCTGGTGATCGCGGCCGGCGGGTGGTCGGCCGCGTTCCTGGCGCTCGGCGCGGTGGTGGGCGCGATTCTGGCGGCGGTCCTGTTCCTGCTGCCCGAGGGGCACACGCCGGACCCGGACATCTCCCTGCGGCCGGGGCCGATCCTGACCGAGTACCTGGCGATCCTGCGGCACCCGCGGTTCGCCACTTATGCCGGGGCCGGGGCGTTCTCGTTCGCCGGGCTGTTCACCTACGTGGCCGGGTCGCCGATCATCTTCATGGACGGGTTCGGGTTGGGGCCGCGGGCGTACAGCCTGGTGTTCGCGCTGCTCGCGGTCGGGTTCATCGGGGGGAGCCAGTTGAACGTCGTGCTCCTCCGCCGGTTCACGAGCGAGGCACTGTTCCTCCGGTTCCTGGTCGCCCAGGTCGTAACCGGCGCGGTATTTCTGGGCGGCTCCCTGGCGGGTGGTTACGGACTGGGGGGAACCCTGGTGCTCCTGTTCGTGTTCCTGAGTTGCGTCGGGATCACCAACCCGAACGCGTCGGCTCTGGCGCTCACCCCGTTCACCAAGAACGCGGGCAGCGCGTCGGCCCTGCTCGGGTTCTTCCAACTCGGGGTGGGCGCGCTCATTTCCACCGGGATCAGTGCCGCGACCCCGGCGGACAGCGTGCCGATCATCGCCATCCTCGCGGTCACCGCAATCATCGGGCTCGCCATCGTGTTGATCGGCCGGCACCGGGCCGCGGCGAGTTCCGTTTCCGAAGACCCGAGTTCCGGCGGCGCAACAACCGCACCCCAGCACCAACCGGCGGTTGGCGCCTGAAGGGCTCCGCTCCCGAACCGACGAGGCCCCAAAAAGCGCACGTGCTCGCACTCGAACCCGGCGCGAATGCCACATTTCGAACGGACCACGCCCGCTCCCGGGCGGTCGTGCCTGCCGCTCCCGGGCGGTCGTGGTCCGTTCGAAAAAGGGCGTACCGTAGTTGGTACGCCCGCTGTGGGGGGCCGGTGCTCCGAACCTCCCCAGCGTCCGGCGCCTCGGGATGTGTGAATCAAGTCAACGCGGGGGGGACGATGAACTCTGACAGTCCGGTTCTGGGGCACCTGATTACCGATGGCGACCGTCGCCGGGACGCGATTCACATTGCGGTCGCCCCGGTAACCGCCGCCGAGCCGCTGGCGCCGGGCCAGCACGTTGGCTTCGTCACCCCGGGTAGCACAGAAGCGGTGGGGGCGAGCGAAACACCAATCGGGATCGTGGACCCGTTTTTAACGGGCGACGTGCTCCGGGGGCAGCGGTTCTGGCTGTTCATGTACCCGAACACCGTGACCTCGCTCCGCCACGTCTGGACGCACCCGGCGTTTGCGCCTCGGGTTCCGGTCGTTGCTGCACGAGCCACGAAGGGAGCCTGACGTGAACGAGCGAGAAGCGTTCCTCGCGGCCATTGCGGCGGGACCGTGGGACGACGAAACGACCCGTCTCGTGTTCGCCGACTGGCTCGACGAGCACGGCGAACACGAAGAAGCCGACCGCCAGCGGAAGCGCGTCCCGGCCGAGCGCTGGCTGCGGAACTTCGCGCACACGCACGACGACTTCGGGTACTTCGGGCGCGAAGGCGAGGAGGGGCACGAAGACGACATCGAGTCGGCCTACGGTCAACTCGTGTACTTCCTCAAGCGCCACGCGGACGGGGAGTACTACCTGCCCTTCGTCACCCCTTACGGCTTCGCGGGGTACAGCGAAGAGCTGTGGCAGCACTTCGAGGTGGTGACCGGGCTGAAGGCGCCACAGGGCGAATACCGCCACTCCATGCCGCCGTTCCGGTGCGCGTGTTAGTGGCGGGCGCGGCCGGGGTCAGTCCTTGAGCGGCAGCCCGCACGCGCGGAGCAAGACCTCCTGAACCGCGAGGTCGTGTTCGGGGGTGAAATCGTGGGTCTTCTCGCCGCGGATCACCCGGGCCATGTCCGCGGCGTCGCCGACGTACCGCGCGTACTTCGGGAACTTCACCTCCTGCGTGCCCTTCTTGTACTCGCCGCGCGCCTGCGACAGCGACACCCGCGCCGCCGGGTTGTCGAGCGGCTGAATGTGGAACGTGCCCCCGGTCCCGCACACCACCAGGTGCCGGCGGTCGCCCCCTTCGACCTCCAGGGCGCTGGACCTCGCGCTCGCGGTGGCCCGCGGGTAGCTCAGCACCGCGAGCATGTTGTCGAGCAACGTGTCATCGAGTTCCGAGGCGTGCCGGTTGAACCCGGCGACCCCCTCGGGCCGCCCCAGCACGCCGATGACCAGATCGAGTACGTGGCAGCCCAGCTCGAACATGATCCCGCCGGGGTACTCGGCGAGCCGCTTGCGCTCGGCCGCCGGGACCACCTTGCTCATCACTGCGTGGACCTCGAACACCTCGCCCAGCCAGCCCTTTTTGAGGAACTCCCGCAGCAGTATGACCGCCGGGTTGAAGCGGAACATGTAGCCCATCTGCACCATCAGCTTCTTCTGGGCCGCGGCGCCGAGGACGCGCTTCAGTTGCGGGAGCGATTCGCCGGCCGGCTTGTCGATGTGAACGTGCAGCCCCGCGCCCACGCACGCTTCGGCGTTATCGAGGCGGTCGCGCACGCGCGTTTCCACCAGAACCGCCTGGAGCCCCGGGGTCGCGAGGAGCTGCTCGCGGGTGAGCCACTTCAGGCCGCGGTACGCGGGGGCGTTCTCGGCCTGCTTGCGCAGCGCGGCATCGGGTTCGACGACCCCGACCACTTCGTAATCCGGGGAATTGCGGTAAACGGACAGCTTGCTCGCGTGCGCGTGCCCGACCCCGATCTGACCGATCTTGATCCGCTTCGCGCCGGGTTTTGGGTCGTCCGCGTGCACGGCGCTGCCAAGGACGGCCGCGGTGCCGAGGTGCGCCAGAGCGGCGCGCCGGGAGAGTGCTGGCATGGGTTCGCTCGCGGTCGGTTGTCCGGTGGAAGAAGAACCGTAAAGGCTCGAACTGCTGCTTGACGGTAACCACGGTGGGCGGGAAAGTCAAATTCCATCGCCGCGCGAACCGGGCGCTGGATTCGCCCCTGCGGGCGTGGTAAGGTAAACTCTCCGCCGATCCGCCTCTCCGCCGAACCAAGACACCTTTCATGCACACCGCTACAGCTTTTGCGTTTGCGTTGATGGTTTGGTGCGGCCTCGTGCTCGCACCCGGTGCCGCGTGCGCTGCGCCGCCGGACGACGGCGCCCACTTCGAGAAGAAGGTGCGCCCGGTGCTGGTCGAGAAATGCGTTTCGTGCCACGGCCCCGAAAAGCAAAAGGGCGGGCTGCGCGTCGATTCGCTGGCGGCCCTCCTTCAAGGGGGCGAGAGCGGGCCGGCACTCGTACCCGGGAAGCCGAACGAGAGCCTCCTGTTCCGCGTGCTCGCACACGACGGCGAGCTGAAAATGCCCCCGAAGAACAAGCTCCCGGCGGCGGAAATCGCGGCTGTCAAGGTGTGGGTGCAGGCCGGCGCCCCGTGGCCCAACTCGAAGCCCACTCCGGCTTCGCCCCCGAAGCCCGGCGGGCGCGTTTTCACCGCCGAGGAGAAAGCGTTCTGGGCGTTCCAGCCGGTGCGCCGGCCGGCGGTGCCGGACGTTCGGAACCCGAAGTCCGAAATCCGAAACGAGATCGACCGGTTCCTGCTGGCGAAGTTGAGTGACAACGGGCTGTCGTTCGCGCCGCCCGCGGACCGGCGCGCGCTCCTGCGCCGCGTCACGTTCGACCTCACCGGTCTCCCGCCGACGGGGGCGGAAATCGAAGCGTTCCTCGCGGACGATTCGCCCGCCGCTTACGAAAAGGTGGTCGAGCGGCTGCTCGCGTCCGGCGGGTACGGCGAGAAGTGGGGCCGCCGGTGGCTCGACGTGGCCCGGTACGCCGACAGTAACGGGATGGACGAGAACCTCGCCTACGTGAACGCCTGGCGCTACCGGGATTACGTCATCCGGAGCTTCAACGCGGACAAGCCCTACGACCGGTTCGTGCGCGAACAGATCGCCGGCGACCTGC
>DASWYH010000971.1:0-2852 GCA_036405095.1 Gemmata sp.
GAGTGAAAAACGACAGCACGGTGGATGCCGGCCTCGATCCGGACGGCGGCAAGATGGAGAAAGCCCTCTCCACCCAGCTCGAAGCGCAACTGAATGAGCTTCGCGCCGAGTTGAAGAGAAAAAATGATCAGCCGTACACCGGGTCAAATACCCCTCCCCCGCTCGTGCAACAGTCGGAAGTCGTCGCCGCTCATACGAAGGCGCGTCGCACGGCGGAAGATCTCCGCCAAGCCCTCGTGGACGACATTCAGGCTACCGGTCGCGAGTCGAAGGCCGCGCTCACCCGCACGATCTTTTTTGTTGGGTTCGCGATGGTCTGGGCGCTGGCGCTCGTGAGCACGATGCTTTACTACTTCCGGGTGTGGATGTTCGCCCCGATCCGGGAGCTGCAAGCCGGGGTGCAGCGGGTTCACAGCGGCAACTTCAACCAGCCCATCGTTCTGACGTCCGGCGACGAACTGCAAGAACTCGCGGACGAGTTCAACACGATGATCGCGCGCCTCCACGCGGTGTACGCGGACCTGGCGCGCCAGGTCACCGAGCGGAGCCGGCAGCTCGTGCGCTCGGAGCGCATGGTGTCGGTCGGGTTCCTCGCGGCCGGGGTCGCTCACGAGATCAACAACCCGCTCGCCAGCATCCTCTTCTGTTCCGAAGCGCTCGAACGCCGGCTCCAGGACACGCTCACCGCACTCACCGCCAACACCGGGGCCGCCCCGCCGGCCGAGGCCGAGGTGCTGGCCCGGTACCTGAAGATGATCCAGCAAGAGGCGCTGCGGTGCAAGGACATCACCCAGAAGCTCCTCGACTTCAGCCGCACCGGGGACCGCAAGAAGGAGCCCGCGGACCTCACCGGTTTGGTCCGCGGCGTGCTGGAAGTGGCCCGGCACCTGCCTTCGAGTCGGGGCAAGGTGGTCGCGTTCGAGCCGACGGGCTACATCGTGGCCCCCGTGAACGCGCAGGACCTCAAGAGCGTGATCCTGAACCTCGTGGTGAACGCGCTCGACAGCATGGACGACGGCGGGCGCCTGGAAATCGCCCTCGGCACCGCCGCCGGGTACGCGGAGCTGACGTTCACGGATTCCGGGTGCGGGATGGCCCCGGAGGTGTTGCAGAACATCTTCGAGCCGTTCTACACCAAGAGCCGGACCGGGAAGGGCACCGGGCTGGGACTGTTCATCAGCCACCAGATCGTGGACCAGCACGGCGGCACGATCACCGCGAGCAGCGCCGGCCCGGGGACCGGAAGCACCTTCACCGTCCGCATCCCGCTTCAACTTGCGCCGGGTGTGTCGGATGCACCGGGGGGAGAGGTCGAAGGCGAAAGCGCGCCCGCCGTGCTGACGTTCCCCGCGGGCCGCACTGCGGCATGATGAGCGGTCGGCGAACCGGGCTTGTAAATACTGCAACCCGGTTTATGTTCCCCCCCGAACTCGAGACACTGGTCGGACGAAACGGAGACCGCGAGTGGCAACCACACCCGCTCACAATCGACTGCGAATCCTCTTCGTTGATGACGAGACGCACCTGCGGGAGTTCATGCGCTCGGAGCTGCCCCGCCTGGGCCACGAGGTGACCGTCTGTGCGGACAGCAAGGCCGGGATCGAAACCGTCAAGAAGCAGACGTTCGATGCGGCCATCCTCGACATGCGGATGGAGCACGATAAGGCCGGGCTCCAGGTGCTGGCCGCGCTGAAGCAGGTCGCCCCGGACACCGAAGCCGTCATCATGACCGGCTACGGGAGCACGGAGACCGCGGTCGAGGCGCTCCGGTTGGGGGCGTTCGACTACCTGACCAAGCCGTGCAAGCTCACCGACATCGAGGCGCTGCTCCTGCGCATCCAGGAGAAGCGCAAGCTGAAGCACAAGACCGCGGCACTGGAGAGCCGGGTGCAGGCCGCAGAGGGGCCGCCCGGGATGGTCGGCTCCAGCGCGGCGATGGTTCCCGTGCAGCAGTTCATCGAGCGCGTCGGACCCACCGACGGGCGGGTGCTCATCACCGGCGAAACCGGGACCGGCAAGGAGGTGGTCGCGCGGGCGCTGTACACGACCAGCAAGCGCGCCGACATGCCGTTCGTCCCCGTGAACTGCGGGGCGCTCACGCAGTCGCTCGCGGAGAGCCAGTTGTTCGGGCACAAGAAGGGCGCGTTCACCGGGGCCGACAAGGACCGCAAGGGGATGTTCGAGGTCGCCAACGGCGGCACCCTGTTCCTCGACGAACTCGGCGAACTCGACAAGAACCTTCAGGTGAAGTTGCTCCGGTTCCTCGAAGCCGGCGAGATCCAGCGGCTGGGCGAGAGCCACCCCATCACCGTTGACGTCCGGGTCATCAGCGCGACCAACAAGGACCTGCGCAAGATGATCGCCGAGGGCACGTTCCGCGAAGACCTGTTCTTCCGGCTGAACATGTTCCACGTTCACCTGCCGCCGCTCAGGGACCGGCGCGAGGACATCCCGGATCTGGCCCGGCACCTGTTGGCGCGGCACGCGAAGCGCCCCGTGGAGTCCGTTGCACACCTGCTGACCCCCGAAGCGCTGCAGGTGCTGATGAACAGCCCGTTCGCGGGGAACGTGCGGGAACTCTCGAACGCGATGGACTACGCCTGGATTCTGTCCGGCGGCGGGTCGATCACGCCGGACTACCTGCCCCGCGAGATGGTGGCGCCGCGGGCGTCCGCGACGATCCCGATGGCGTTCCCGGCGCCGCCGGCACCCCCCGCTCCGTACCCAACGGCCTACGCCCCCCAGGCCCCGACGCTCCCGTTCCCGGGCGCCGGGGCAGCCGAGGGGCCCGCGGGAGCCGGCCCGACGAAGTCGCTCGCCGACGTGGAAATGGAGTACATTTTGCAAGTGTA
>DASWYH010000972.1:0-6182 GCA_036405095.1 Gemmata sp.
AGTCCGGGCAGTTCGCGACCCTCGGGCCGAACGAAGAGGAGGGGCCGGCGTCCGAACCGCTCCGGCGGCGCGCCGGGGCGCCGCTCACCGAAACGATGTGAGCCGGCGCGTTCTCGTTCTCCCACTTTCGGAGTCGTTCCCGATGACCGCGGACAACGAACCGAAGCTCCCCGGCGCGGGGGGCACGCGGGCCTCGCTCGTGGCCGACTTCCTGGCCTCGTTCGTGGTGTTCATGGTGGCGCTGCCGCTGTGCATCGGGATCGCGCAGGCGTGCGACCTCCCGCCGGAAGCCGGGATCCTCGCCGGGGTGATCGGCGGGATCGTCGTGGGGTTCCTGGCGGGCAGCCCGCTGCAGGTGTCCGGACCGACCGCCGGGCACATCGTTCTCATCGTGCAGTTCGTGGACGACGCGCGGGGCCGGTTACCCGACACAAACCCGGTTGTACCCCTCGGCTGTGCGATCGCCCTTGCGGGCCTCGTTCAGATCGCCGCCGGCGCGCTGCGGGTCGGGCAGTGGTTCCGGGCCGTGTCGCCCGCGGTCGTCACCGGGATGCTCGCGGGGATCGGGCTGACCATCCTCGCGAAACAGTCCCACGAGATGGTGGACGACACCGCCCCCCGGAAGGTGATCGAGGGGCTCCTCACCATCCCGCAATCGCTCTGGAAGGCGTTCGACCCGCCCGCCGGGGCCGGGGCGAACCACACCGAGGCGGCCGTGATCGGGTTGCTGGCGATCCTCGCTCTCGCGCTCTGGAAGCCGCTCGCCCCGAAGCGGCTGAAGATCGTCCCGGCCGCGGTGATCGCGATCCTGGTCGCCGTCCTGGTCAACGAGTTCGGGCGCCCGATCTTCGAGTGGGCGGGGGCGCGCATCGGGCCGGCCGTTGACAACCACGGCGGTATCGGCGTGGAGCGGGTGCAAATTGCGGCGGGCCTCGCGGGCTCGGTGAAACCGATCGGCTGGCCCGGGTGGGAACTTCTCGGGCTCGGGCTGGTGTGGAAGGGCGCGTTCACCTTCGCGCTCATCGCGAGCGCCGAAAGCCTTTTGTGCGCGGTCGCCGTGGACACGAAGCACACCGGACCGCGAACCAACTTCGACCGCGAGCTCTGCGCCCAGGGGGTCGGGAACGCGATCTGCGGGGCCATCGGCGCGCTGCCCCTCACGGGGGTCATTGTCCGGAGCGCGGCGAACGTCGAAGCGGGCGCGAAGACGCGGCTCTCGGCGATCTTGCACGGGGTGTGGTTGCTGCTGTTCGTATCGCTAATGCCGGGATTGCTGTCGCGCATCCCGGCGGCGGCGCTCGCGGCGATCTTGGTCTACAGCGGGTGGAGGCTGCTCAACCTCACGGGGCTGTGGCGCCTGTGGAAGGAGAGCAAGAGCGAGGGGCTCATTTTTGTTGTAACGGCCGGAACCATAGTGGGCGCCGACCTGCTCGCCGGGGTCGTACTCGGCGTCGTGCTCTCGGCGCTGAAGCTGCTCGTCCGGTTCTCGCACCTCCGCGTCTCGCGGACCGACGACACCGAGCGCAATTGGGTTCACTTGCACCTGGAAGGCGCGGCGACCTTTTTGCGCCTTCCGGTGCTGGCGGAAGCGCTCGAAGCCGTGCCGCGAGGGCAGCAGTTGCACGTCCACCTCGATCGGCTGCAAATGGTCGATCACGCGATCCTGCACCTGCTCGTTACGTTCCAGAAGCAGTACGCGGCGACCGGCGGCGCGGTCCTCGTGGACTGGGACGGGCTCCACGCGCGGTTCACCGGCGCGGCCCGTGGCTTGGCGACCAAGGCGCCCTCACAGGCCCGGGGCGGAGCAGCGTAAGAGCGGTTCGTCCCGGCCCTCAGTTTTATTGTGTGCCCCACCGCGTAATCAGTTCATACGAGAAGCGCCCCTTCGGAGGACCGAATTCGAGACCCGAGCAGAGCGGCGGACAACATAGAGTAAAGGGCCGCAATTCCTCAAAAGGTAGTACCATGATCGCCCCGCCCACCACAAATGCCCCCGCCCCGGCGAGCGGTTGGCGCACGGTTTCCCCTCCGCCCAGCGAGCCCGCCTCACCTCCTCCGGTGGTTCCCGCTCCCGCCGGGGACGGGCTGTCGGTTCTGGAACGGTACAAGCGCGACCTGCACAACGCGCTGGTGAACTCGCTCGACCTGGACCGGCTCAAGGCGCTCCCGGCGGACCGGCAGCGCGCGGAACTGTCCGTGGCGCTCGCCCGGCTGATCGCAACGGACCCGCCCCCCGGGCGCGCGGACACCGACCGCTTGCTCCGCGAACTGCTCGACGAGATGCTCGGCTTCGGGCCGCTGGAGCCGCTGCTCCGCGACCCGACCGTGACGGACATCTTGGTGAACGGGTCAAAAGAGGTGTTCGTCGAGCGCGACGGGAAGCTCGTGCTATCCGGCGTGACGTTCCGCGACGACCAGCAGGTGATGCAGGTGCTCGACCGCATCGTGTCGAAGGTCGGCCGCCGCATCGACGAAGGCAGCCCGATGGTGGACGCCCGGCTCCCGGACGGTTCCCGCGTTAACGCGATCATCCCGCCGCTGAGCGTCAAGTTCCCCGCGCTCAGCATCCGCCGGTTCGGCGGCGCGCCCAAGCACCTGGACGACCTCGTCGGGCTGCGCATGCTCGCGCCAGAGATGGCCCAGTTCCTCCGGGCCGCGGTGGCGGCCCGGCTCAACGTCGTGGTCAGCGGCGGGACGGGCAGCGGGAAAACGACGCTGCTGAACGCGCTCTCGCGCTTCATCCCGGCTCACGAGCGGATCGTGACCGTTGAGGACGCGGCCGAACTCCAGCTCCAGCAGCGCCACGTGGTCACCCTGGAGGCGCGCCCGCAGAACGTCGAGGGCAAGGGACAGGTGACGGTGCGCGACCTGGTGCGGAACGCGCTGCGGATGCGCCCGGACCGGATCGTGGTGGGCGAGTGCCGCGGGGCCGAAGCGCTGGACATGCTCCAGGCGATGAACACCGGGCACGACGGGAGCCTCACCACGATCCACGCGAACACCCCGCGCGACGTGCTGGCCCGGCTGGAAACGATGGTCCTGATGGCAGGGTTCGACCTCCCACTGAAGGCGATCCGCCAGCAGGCCGCGAGCGCGATCAACCTGATCGTCCAGACCGCACGGCTCCAGGGCGGGGTGCGGCGCGTCACAGCCGTTACCGAGGTGACCGGAATGGAAGGCGACACGATCGCCATTCAGGACGTGTTCCGATACCACCAGCACGGCGTGAACGGTGCGGGCAAAGCGTTCGGCGCCTTTGAAGCGACCGGCATCCGGCCGCACGCCGCGGAGCGCATCCAGACGGCCGGCGGGGTGCTCCCGCCCGAGCTGTTCCAGCAGCGGGTTCTCGCCACGGACGAGTGAGTTCGCGGGGCCGAGCCGTTGGGCCCAAACCCGCGCCGCCCCGGCGCGGGCTCACGTGCCCGATCCGAATTTATCGCGCACCCACCCCCACACGCTCCGCCGCGGTTCGTGAACCGGTGCGCCCGCGGCGCGGAGCAGTTCGGCCGCGATGTGGTGCAGGTCCTTCGTCGCCGGGCCGGACGGGCACACCTGCCCCAGTGGCTTCCCACTGTTGGCCGCATTCCTCACGCCGTTCGGGTCGGCGTGAACGGCGTAAACCGCATCGAGCCCCAGGCGCTCACGGATGCGGGCGGTGGTGAGCAGCTCCTGGCTCGCGTCGTACGCGCTGATGAGAATAATGGGGTCGGGGAGGTTCCGTTCGCGGAGCCCTTCGATGAGCAGCTTCGTGGCCTGCATTGAGGGCACGTCTTGACGGGCGACCAGCACCAACTGGTCCGCCGCTCCCACGACCTCGAAGTACTCCCCGTCGAACGTGGCGGGCACGTCCAGCACCACGAGCCCGGCGAGTTGGCGCAAGTGCCGCACGAGCGCAACGGCGGCGCCCGGCGCCCGCGCCACGGGAGCAAGTGAGCGGTACGGCCCAACGAGCGCCGAGAGCTGGTCGGTCACGGGAGCGAGGGCCGAGCGAACGGTTCCGAGATCCGGCCCGCCGGGGTCGGCGAGTATGTCGGCCGTCGTCAACGGGGGCGCGAGGTTCAGTAACCCGGTGAGCCGCCCCAGACCGCGGGTGAGTTCGGCCAGTACGCACGGCACGCCGCTCAGGGCGGGGAGTTCCGCCGCGAGATTGAGGGCCGCCGTTGTTGCCCCGCACCCCTCGGCGACCCCACCAACCGCGATCACCCGGCTGAGCGCTTTCTCCGCGCCGAACTGGACCAGTACCCGGTCCAGCGCGGCCCCCAAATCGGTCCGCGTGAACGGCATCGGAACCAGTTGCGCGGCCCCGTTTCGGTTCACACGAAACAGCGCGGCTGTATCGTAGTCGCCTTCCACCAGCGCGAGCACCGGGCACCCCGGGAACACGGCACCGATCCGGCTGATCTGATCCGCTTCGCCCAGCGAGCCGACCCGAACAATGAACAGTCGTCGCCCTTCGCTGTGTGTCGGGGCGCTCAGCAACGCATCGGCGGACGGGTGCTCGGCCGCGACTGTAACGGTATTTTCGGCGAGAACCGCCCTCAGGTCGGGTGCCGAGGGGTGCGGGCAATTCACTAAAATCGCGGAAAATGGGTACATGGGCGCGAATGTGTGGGGCTATGTGGTGAAGTCGCACAACCGTAGGACGAGGATCGGTGCCGTACAAATCTGCTCTGGGGAAGGTGTTGCGGGATACGCCTGAGCAATTCCGCCGGACCAGAGTGCCCCCCGAATTTCGATTCGGAATTCCTTGTTGGGAGGGAACGCGGCCACCCACAGACGGGCACCCGAGCCCTGTGCCAAGAAACGAAAACCGGGCGCGCACCTCGACAGCCCGTACCTCTGCGGTTAGGTTGGGTTCGAATTGTCCCCCTTCCGCTGTACGAGGTTGCCCAATGCGCTTCTGCCTCCCCTCACTTCTCCTGTTGACGGGCGCCGTCAGCGCGGCGGATTTCCCGCAACCCAAGGCCACCAAACCGACCGAACCGGTCGCCAAAGAGCTGTCACTCACGAAAGCGGGTGAGTACCTCGACGGGGTGGGGGTGAACTGGACCCGTGACCGCAACTGCATCACCTGCCACACGAACATGCCGTACCTCACCGCCCGCCCGCTGCTGGGGGGCGACGAGGGCTGGAAAGAGGTTCGCAAGTACCTCGAAACGGACGTGAAGAGCTGGTCCGAAGGTGGGAAGCCGAAGGGCGACGCGTATGTGGTCGCCACCGCGTTCGCGCTCGCGTTCAACGACGCCCAACAAACCGGGAAGCTCCACGATCAGACCAAAGCCGCCCTCGATCGGATGTGGACCGTACAGAAGTCCACGGGCGCGTGGAACTGGCTGAAGTGCGACTGGCCCCCGCTCGAACACGACGACTACTACGGCGCGGTGCTGGCGGCACTCGCGGTCGGGTACGCGCCCAACGAGTACGCAAAGACCGAGAAGGCGAAAGCCGGCACCGAGAAACTGAGAGCGTACCTGAAGAAGACCCCGGCACCCGATCTTCACCACACCGCGATGCTCGTGTGGGCTTCCACCAAGCTCGACGGTCTGATGACCGCCGACGAACAGAAAAAAGCGATCGCGGCACTGAAAGCGAAGCAGCGCAAGGACGGCGGCTGGTCGCTCCCTTCGCTGGGCGAATACAAGCGGCGCGACGCGGACAAGACCCCGAACGATCCCAACGCGGACAGCGACGGGTACGGCACCGGGTTCGTGACCTACGTGCTGCTGGTCGCGGGCGAGAAGCCGACCGACGCGAGCATCGTGAGCGCGGTGAAGTGGCTCAAGTCGAACCAGCGCCAGAGCGGCCGGTGGTTCACGCGGTCCTTGAACAACGACAAGGCGCACTACATCGCGAACGCCGGCACCGCGTTCTGTGTGCTCGCGCTGAGTGAAGCCGGCGAGAAGGTGAAGAAGTAAGTCGGGCACCGGGGGCACCGCCGGTGCCCCCGGTCGAAAGTCGTAAGCCCCTACAAGTCCAGTAAGGGCCTCGGACCTTCTCGACGCCAGGAGGCGCAACCCCCGGGTCCGAGTCCGCGTTACTTGAACAGTTCCGCGGGTTTCACCGGCTGTTTGGCCCATTCGGCGTTGCCCTTGGAGCGGAACGGGGTCGGCTTGTAGTCGCCCACGAGGGCCACGTCCGTCTTCTCGGGGATCTTCGCTTCCAACCCGGCGGCCCAGAGGCAC
>DASWYH010000973.1:0-6351 GCA_036405095.1 Gemmata sp.
GCGCTGGTAATAGTGCGACTCCGACCCGAAGCCCTTATTCTTTGCCGAGAATCATGTCGAGCACCCAGCACCCGCGCACGTGCGGCCCGATCGCGCGGCAGTGGTTCAGAACCCGCTTGTCGCCGCAACCGGTGTCCTGGAGGGCATCCGCGAGGATCGGCATCGTCGCGAACTCGTGCGCGCGGTCGATGTGCGCGGCCAACGAGACTACGTTCGAGGTGAGCCAGTCCGGGTTCCGGATAACGGGCCGGAACGGGTTGGGGACCAGTTCGCGCAGCAGTGCGGCCGAGAGCGTGCGCCACTGGGGCAGGTCGTCAAGACGGGGGCGGGGGTCGTCGCGGGTCAGGCGGCGGGCGAGGCTCATCCAACCCGCGTGTTCCCGGCGGCGGCTCCAATCCGTGGACCGGGCGAAGTGATCCGCACACGCGCCGGCGGCGCGCGGGCGCTGGCCGGCGTCGGCCCAGGTTTCGGCCGCAGCCAGGGCATCGAGGAACCACGGGTTGCGGCACCAATCAAATTCGGTCCGCGCAATTGCGCAACTCAGCAACCGCCATTTGCGGTCGGTCGGGGGTTGGCGGAACTCGGCGAGCACCGTCGCCATGAGAACCGGATCCGTGGCGGTCTGCCATTCGGCAGCGCCGAACACCCGCCCGGTATGCGGGAAGAAGGTGTCGCACGCGATGCACCGCACCCGCTCATCGGCGGGTGCGGTTGTGAGGTGCCGACAGGAGTCGCACTGCGGGCAGAAAAACAGAACCACGTCCGCCATTCTGTGACCCTCACCTGGAGCGTGCACAGAGACGCATGCACCAAGCCCGAGGTTCGCCCCTCTCAAGACTTGCCGAGGATGGCATCGAGCACCCAGCACCCGCGGGCGTGCGGCCGGTTCATCCGGCAGTGCGCGAGCACCGGTTCGGCATCGCACCCCGCGTCCTGGAGGGCGTCCGCGAGGATCGGCATCGCGCCGAACTCGCGCGCCTCATAAATATGCGCTGCGATGTCGCACACGGTGGAGGTGAACCAGTCGGGCTTCCACGTCAGCGGAACGAAGGGGTTCGTACTCAGTTCACGGAAGACCAGTGCCGGGGCCGGGGCGAGGTGCGATTCCCCGCCGCTCGTCAGGTCGAATGTCGGCGGAGGGTAGCGGTGAGTGGGTGGCCCCCAGTCGAATTCGTTTGCAACCTCCTCCTCGCCCCAAACGCAGGCCACCGCTAACCAGGTCCACTCGCCCGGTTTCGACGGGCCGATGTACTGCCGATCGAACGAGGGGCCGTTGAGTCGCTGAAAAATGTCGGCCGCTTCCGGCGGCGGTTCGTCCCGGTCGGCCCAGACCTCGCCGGCCTCGACAGCGTTCCACAGCCAGTATTGCCGCGCGTGTGCGAAGTAGAGCCGCGCGAGCGCACAAAACGCCAACCGGTGCCGCCGGGGCGACCATTCCCGGCCGAACGCGGCGTCACAGGTTCGGAGTTCGGCGACCGTTCGCGCGGCTTCCCAATCGGATGCGCAATAGGGCGTGATGTGATCGAGGGGCTCGCGCGTATCCCGGCCGTAACTGCGGTCACACCTCGGACAGCGCGCCCGATCGGCCAGCGCGACTTGCGACAGAACGCGCCCGTGCTTCGGGCACGTCCCCCACACGAGGCGGACCTTCTCGCTCATGAGCCCCCCACGCGGTACACAACCGGGGAAGCTCTCACCTCCCCACTCGGCGGGCGCGCGCCGGGCTTCAGACCAGTTCCGACAGCGCTTTGCCTTCGGCGATGTGCTGCGGCCGGCCGGTCGGGTCCGTGATCGTCGTCGTTTCGGGGTTCAGTCCGAGGTTGTGGTACAGCGTCGCAAAGATGTCGCCGAACCCCACCGGACGGTCCTTCGCGCTGCCGCCCATCCGGTCGGTGCTGCCGATGACCTGACCGGTCTTCATGCCGCCCCCGGCGAGGATCGCGCAACTCACTTGCGGCCAGTGGTCGCGGCCCGCGTCCTTGTTCACCTGTGGGGTGCGCCCGAACTCGCCCCACGCGATGACGGTGGTGTCGTCCAGCATCCCGCGGGCGTCGAGGTCATCGACGAGGGCCGAGAGGCACTGGTCGAGTTTCCCGCCGTGGTCGCGGACGAGGTCGAAGTTCTTCCCGTGGCTGTCCCACCGGCCGTAGCTCAGGGTCACCACCCGGGCCCCGGCTTCCACCAGCCGCCGGGCCATAAGCAGGTGCTCGTTGACGGTCGGGGCGCCGTCGTACTGGAACTTGAACGGCTTGCCGTCGCCGTACCGCTCGCGGGTCTTCGCGCTCTCTTTCGAGATGTCCAGCGCGTCAACGAGCTTGCTCGAGGTCAGCACATCGAAGGCCCGCTCGGTGGCGGCGTCGGCGCCCTTCAGCCCGCCCGCGTAGTCGGCGGAGCGCTTCATGTCGTCAAAGCCGGCGAGCAGTTTCTTGCGGTCCGGCATGTGGTCCCGGTTGGCGACGCTGAGGGTCATGTTCGCCATGTCCGGCCCGCTCGGCTTGAACGGCGCGAAGGTGCTGCCCAAAAAGCCCGTTTGGCCGGCATCGCTCCACGGGCCGTGGGACGTCTTCTCCGCGAGGCCGATGAACGGCGGAACGCTCGGGTCGACGTTCCCTTGCAGCTTCATGGCCGCGCTGCCGAGGCTCGGGCGCCCGCCGAGCGGGGCCAGCGACTGTTGCGGGAAGCCGGTGGTACACTGGAACGCATCGTGCCCGCCCTTCGCGCCCACAACCGAGCGGATGAACGCGTACTTGTGCGCCGAAGCCGCGATGCGGGTGAAGGTCTCACCGATCTGGATGCCGTTCACCTTCGTGGCGATCGGCTTGAACTCGCCGCGAATCTCTGCCGGGGCTTCGGTCTTGATGTCCCACATGTCCTGGTGCGGCGGCCCGCCGCCCAGAAAAATGTTGATGACGGCCTTGTGCCGCGTGCGACCGAAAGGGTCGTTTGCTTTCGCTGCGGCTTCGGCGCGGAGCACGTCCGCGAGCGTCAGGTTCAGCGCCCCGAACGAGAGCGCACCGATTTTCAAGACGTTCCGGCGGGAGACACCGTCGCAGAGGCGGACCTGACCGAAGGGAAGGTTTAACATGCGAACGCCCCGTGAGAAGGGGTAATTAGGTGGGGACACCGGCGGGTTGAGGGAGCGCAAAGCTCCGATCGTTTTGTGAAGGATACCCCGGGAACGGCGCCGTCGCAATATAAAACACCCGAAACGTGACACCCGGTCACCCGTTGGCTTCTCTGCCGAGGCTTCCCAATGCCGGTTGAAATCCCCAATTCCGTGCTGGACGCGCTGCGCAAGTACGACACGCCGACCGTGTGCAACGTGCTGGAACTGTTCGAGTGCCGGTCGCGTATCGTGGGCTACACGGACGCGCGAATCAAGGCGTGTTACCCGGCGCTGCCCCCGATGGTCGGATTCGCGACCACCGCGACGTTTCGGGCCGGCGCCCCGCCCCGCGGTGGCGACACCTACATGGGACTCGGCGCGCAGGTGGAGCGGATCGCCGCACTGAGCGGCCCAAAAGTGGTTGTGTTCCAGGATCTCGATGATCCGCCCGTTGCGGCGACGTTCGGCGAGATCATGTGTACCACCTACCAGGCGTTCGGGTGCGTCGGGCTGGTCACCAGCGGCTGCGGGCGCGACCTGGATCAGGTCGAGCCATTGAAGTTCCCCTGCTTCACCGCCGGGACGATGCCGTCTCACGGGTACACGCAGATCGTGGAGCTGGAGGTGCCGGTTCGCGTCGGCGGCGTGTGGATCACCCCCGGCGACCTGCTCCACGGTGACCGCAATGGCATCACAACGATTCCGCACGAACTCGCGGCCCTCACGGCCGAGGGTTGCGCGGGCTTCATGGACGCGGAAGCGGTGGTTCTGAACTACCTGCGGCAAGGCAACGCGACTGCCGCCGGGTTCGTGGCGGCGCGCGACGAGTGCAAACGGCAGATGAACCAGTTGGGAAAAAGTCTCAAGGAACGGGCGGCCGAGCTCCGATAATTCGTGGCGGAATTGACGCTCCGCACCGCGGCCGATAACCTTCTAGTGGTAGATCGGCGCACGGCCTCGTCGCCAAGTGGTAAGGCAACGGTTTGCAAAACCGTCATCCCCGGTTCAAATCCGGGCGAGGCCTCTCAACAGCCGCCCAAGTCGGCTCCCGCAAAGCCCCTGATTATTCAGGGGCTTTGTCCCCTTTCATAGGCACTTCTCCGGCAGGCGCACGTCTGGCGAAGCAACCGCTCAGGAGTGGGGTACGCCTCCCGCTCCCAAGCGACAACGGAGGGACATTTTCACTGGATTCATGCGTCAAACGAACCGCCAAAAGGTCGCTCTCCAACCCACCCACTCCCCCGCCCTCAATTTACAAGATTCCAGCAGCCGAAACCGCTCGGTCTCCAGCGGTAGGACCGCCGGACCCGACACAATGGAAACGCGGCTTGTCACGGGAACCTGATGTCGCGCGAGTTCCACAACCTCTTCGTAACGGTAAAAAGACGAACCGCCGCCCTTGTGGGGCGGCGGCTTGGGGAAGGTTGCCGTCTGAGGGGGGACCGGACGTGTTGTGTGATGGGTCCGGGAGAGGGGGGAAATCTCTCCCGCGGCCATGACTTTGGGGGAAAGCCGTTGGCCTGTGTTCTCGCGGTGCCGGGTCGCCTTGGGGGTTGACACGGCCTTGGGGGAAGGCGAGTCAGAAGCAGGCCCGGCACCGATCCGCGAGTCACTTGGGGGTTGTGCGTCGCAGATGAGAGAAACGAAAAGCACCGAGCGTGCCAATTCTCGTCAGCCAACATTCTGCGACAGTACCGAGCAGCGCAAGTTGAATAACAGGCTAGCTGTTACGAAAAAACAAAGTCACCAGAACTGACAACATGATTTTGTGCCACACTTCCGAACTGAGCCGCCGTTTGTAATTCTTTCCCGGCGGTGTAAGACGTATTACTGGTAAAAATTACCCAATCGACCGTTTTCTACCCGCACCCGACGAGGTCTGCCGTGCCTCTCGATCAACTGGTTCAGAACCTGGAATCCGCGCTCTCGAAGATCCCACTCATCGACCCCCACTCGCACATCGACCCACTGGCACCCGTATCGAAGTCGCTCGATGACATCCTCGGCTACCACTACTACACGGAACTCGCGCACTCCGCCGGGATGCCCCAAACGGTGCTGGCGAAGGGTTCGGACCCGCGGGAGCGTGTGCGCGAGATCGTCAAGTACATGGACCGGTACGATAACACCGCGCAGTACTCGTGGTTCATGGACATCGCGCACACCTTCCTGGGGCTGCCCGAGAGCGAAACCCGCATCACCGCGAACGACGCCGACACGCTCTTCGAGACCGCCCAGAAGGCGTTCGCGCAACCCGACTGGGAGCACCAGGTCTTCGAGAGCACCCGGCTCGAAAAGATCTTCCTGACCAACGAGTTCGACGACCCGTTGACCAACTTCGATACCGCCAAGTATGTCCCCTGTTTGCGGACGGACACGCTGGTTTTCCACATGGACAAACCCGACACCCGGCGCCGGCTGGAGGCGATCAGCGGGGTCCACGTCCATGACGGGGCGACGCTGCGGATGGCGCTGGCAAAGGTGTTCCTGCACTTCACGCGGAACGGAGCGAAGGCGTGCGCCATCTCCCTGCCGCCGAACTTCCACCCGGCGCCGTTCGACGACGAGCACTTTTACGAGCAGATGCAGTTCCACGATTACCAGGATCTGGCCCCGGGCATATTCTGGCTGATCGCCGAGTCGTGTCGCGACTTCCGTCTGCCCTTCGATCTGATGATCGGGGTGAACCGCAGGGTGTACGAGAAGGGCGTGTACCAGGGGCAAGACCTATTCGACCAGCGCACGAGCCTGCTGCAGTACAAGGATCTGTTCAACGGGTTCCCAACCGTCACGTTTCCCGTATCGGTCCTCACGAGCGCGCAGAACCAAGAGCTCATGGCGTACTCGTGGATCTTCCCGAACGTGCTCCCGAACGGGCACTGGTGGTACTCGAACACCCCGCCGTTCATCCGCAAAGACCTGACCGAGCGGATCACGGCGGTGCCGAAAACGAAGCTGATCGGGTACTACTCCGACGCCTACAAACTGGAATTCGTGAAGCCGAAGTATGGGATGTACCGCCGCATCCTCGCCGGCATTCTGGCCGACGAGTTCGTGCGCCCGGGCGTGATGAGCGAAACGGACGCGGTCGCGCTGGGCACGCGGCTCCTGCGCGACAACGTCCGCGAGGTGTTCAAGGTGTGACCCCGACCGCGCCAACCCAAGATCGGCCAGCAACTTTCGACGATTGTCCCGATAGAAAATGCAAGCCCTAGACCACCCCGAACGCGCACTCGCGCGCTGCG
>DASWYH010000974.1:0-4284 GCA_036405095.1 Gemmata sp.
CCGCCGCGCCCGCAGAACCCACCCCCGCTGCGTCCGCAGAACCCACCCCCGGCCTTGCAGCCGGGGTTCGCCCGGACAGTTCCCCCATCCGCCGAATCACCGCCGGCGAGCCGAACATGTTCGTCACACCGAACTGCCTGATCTGTGCGGCGGCTTTGTACGGGTCGAGCTGGGCCGGGCGGCTCGCGTCCATGTCGGGGAGCACGCACGTCATCCCGAGCGCCGGGCCGAACAGCGCGAACAGCGGGAAGGTGCAGAGGTCGATTTCGCCCGGGGCGATGCCGTAGGTCGCCTTCAGGAGCTCCACCTGGGCCGCGAAGATGCCGTGCGTGTACACCACGCCCTTCGCAACGCCCGTGCTGCCGCTGGTGAAGAGGACCGCGGCCGGTTCGTCGGCCCCCGAATCCGGGACGGGGTAAGCCCCCTTTGTGTGCCCGGCTTTCCGCAACCGGGAAAGTGAGGTGGTGCAGAAGAACCGCCACCGGGCCACGTTCACGGTCACGCGCACGGTCTTCTTCGCCCACCCCAGCGCGCGCCGCGCCAGGTGCGCCTTCGCGATCCCGATGAACGCTGCGGGCTCCGCTTCGGCGAGGCACGTCCCGAGGTTCCGGACGCCCATTCCGGGGTCAATGAGCACCGGCACCGCGCCCACCTTGAACAGCGCGAACGTGAGCGCGAAGAAGTCCGGCGCCGGCGGCACCATGAGCGCCGTTCGCGTGCCCCGGGTGACGCCCGCGGCGGCCAGACCGTGCGCGATGGCGTCGGCGTCGGCGTTCAGTTCGCGAAAGGTGATCGCCCGGTGTTCGGTCGGCCCGTTACGGTTCACCGGCCCGCGCGGCGCGTGGAGCGCCATCTGCGCCGGGTGCTCCGCGGCCATGCGCGCGAGGTGCGAAGCGACGTTGAGGGCAGAGCGGCTCATGTGGCACCGGTGTTCAGTTCAGGGGGTGCCGCTGGAGGAACTCCCACACGCGCATGATGGCGAGTTCGCCCGCGTCGTCGAGCAGGTAGTGCCCGCAATCGGGCCAGGTGTGAACTTCCGCGTGCGGGAAGTACCGCTTCCACTCGTCGAGGAAGTGCTGGTCGAACACGAAGTCCTTGAGCCCCCACAAGAGCTGCGTCGGGGTGTCGCGGAACTGCCCCAGCGCGGCGGCGGTGCCGGTGACGATGTCGAACCCCGGATCGGCGGGCTTCAGCGGGATCGTCTGCACGAACTTCAGCACCGCGACCCGGTGCGCGGCGCTGTCGTAGGGGGCGAGGTAGCCCGCTTTCACGTCCGCCGGGAGCGGGCGCTTGACGGCGCACCACTTCGCGGCGAACTTGCAGAACCAGTTGCGGCGCGTGATGAGCCAGGCGCCGAGTTTCGTGTTCCGCCCGAGCCACAGCGCGCGCGGGAGCTTTTTGGCCGCCGGGAGCGGGAACGCGCCGGTGTTCATCGCCACGATCCGCTTCACGCGCTCGGGGTGGCGCGCGGCGAACCCCATCCCGATCATCCCGCCCCAGTCGTGCAGTACGAGCGTCAGATCGCGGGTCAAGCCGCGCTCTTCGAGCAGCCATTCCAGGTCGTCGATGCGGCTCTTCAGCGCGTAATCGTACTTATCGGTTGGTGGCTTGTCGGACAGCCCGCAGCCGATGTGGTCGGGGACGATGCACCGGTACGACTCGCGGAGCGAGAGCACGAGGTTGCGGTAGTAGAAGCCCCAGGTCGGGTTGCCGTGGAGCATCACGACCGTGTCGCCGCGGCCCTCGTCGAGGTACGCCATGCGCAGCCCGCGCCGGGTCGCGACGCGCGACACGAAGGGGAACAGCGGCATCGCCGGGTTCGGGAACGGCGGGCCGTCGTTGTCCGGAAGCGCGTTGGTGCGGAGCTGGAGCGAATCGGGGTCCGAGGTGTTGCTCATGAAGGTTGGCGTTCCGGGCCGCATCCGCTAGCGGTGTCGCTTTTCAACGGCCGACGCCCGCACGGGCGCGGGTTCACGTGAGCCGCGCCCGTGCGGGCGCCGGCCGTTGAAACAAGGGCTACGTTTCCCGCGCCCGCAAGGGCACGGCGTTGTAAGGAGCGAAAGTCTCGCCGGGGCTCACCACTCCAACCCGAGCATCAGGCAGTTCAGCCCGCTGCCGATGCCGAGGAAGCCCACGCGGTCGCCGGGGCGGAGGAACTCGCGCTCCTCGGCGATCGCCGCGGTGATCGGGAGCGACACGGTGCCGATGTTCCCCAGGTACTCGAACGTGCTGAAGTCCTTTTCGAGCGGCACCCCGAGCGACTTCAGCACCGCCTCGCGGTGCCCGGCCCCGACCTGGTGGCAGATCACCTTGTCGAGGTGGTCCGAGCGCCAGGAGAGCTTGGTGAGGAACTTCTGCCAGGTGCGGTTGCCGAGTTCGACGCCGTACTTCAGCACCTCGCCCGCGTGCGTCTCCATGAACGGCACCATCACGTGCCGCATCCCCAGATCGACGCCCTTCTGCACCCAGGCATTGGCGTTCTCGACGCCCTTCTGAACCAGCCCGGCGGCGTTCTGACCGAGCACGCGCTCGACGGTTCCCACCGCCGTCGGCAGGAGCGATTGCAGCCCCCACCGGCAGAGCGTGTGGTGCTGCGGGGCGTTCTGGGTCGCGCCGCCGAGGAGCTTGCGCCGCTTCTCGCGCGACAGCTCCTCACTCACGACCAGGACCGCGACCGCGCCCGACCCGCCGGTCAGCGTCGCGATGCTCTCGCGGAACAGCTCGACCGACTTCGTGCGCACCATGCGGTCGATCACGTTCTCGTTGATCTCGCGTGAGGTCTCGGCGGACACCACCAGCCCCGCTTGCGCCTGGCCGAGTTCGATCTTGTTCGCGATCTCGACGATCCCGTTCAGCACGCCCAGGCAGGCGTTACTGAGGTCGAAGATGGCCGCGTTCGGGTTGATGTTCAGCTCGTGGGCGACGGCGCACGCCGTGGCGGGCTCGAAGTTCTCGCGGCACACGCCCGCGTAGATCAGCACATCAATTTCCGAAGCCGACAAGTCAGCCGCGGTGAGCGCCTTTCGGGCGGCAGCCGCAGCGCCCTTCGAGAGCGGGTAACCGGGCTCCCACCAGCGCCGCTCGCTGATGCCGGTGAGCAGCTCGAGCTGCCCGGGGGACATCTTCAGCGCCTGGTACACCGGCGCGAGCCGGGACTCCAGCTCGGCGGTGGACACCACCACCGGGGGGAGTTCGTACCCGATCGCTTCGAGATGGACGCGGTTGTATTTCATGCGCGGGTCGGCGAGTGGTGCGGCGAACGTCGGCTGTTACTCTAGGGTAAAGTCGGTCATCTGGTAGATGACGCGACCGTCCACGGTGAGGAACCCGTTCGCGGTGAGCCGGTGATTATCGTCATCGGCGGCGACGATTTCCAGCACAACCGTGACCTCGTGGTCCTTCGGCAGCACCTGGCCACGGTACACCCAAGTGTGCCGCACGTTCCGTGCCACCGTGTGCCACGGCTTCTGGGGCTCTCCCCACCGCTTCCAGGCGGCGAACTTGAGGAGCTGGAGGAACGACTCCAGCCCCAGCGACCCGGGCCACACGGGGTCCTGGTAAAAGTGCGCCTTGAAGAACCAGAACTCGGGGTCCACCTTGATCGTGCCGACCAGCAGCCCCAACCCCTTCGCGCCCCCATCGGGGACGAACGCGGTGATCTGGTCCACCATGCGCAACATCGGCCCCGGGAACGGCGGCGCGTGCGGGAGCGTGGCGCTCTGGGCGCGCATCAGCTCCTGCTCGTTCGGCCAGGGCACGTTGGCGTCACGGATGCCGACCTGGTTCGCCAGGGCGGCCTTCGTGAAGAACCCGAAGTACGTCGTCCCCTTGTACACGTCCCCGTGCTCGTCGCGCACGAGCATGTCGTAGTGCTGAATGATCATGCCCGCGGAGATCGAGACGTTCGTCATCTTCACGGTGGTGGCCAGCGTGCCCGTGGCGGGCGTGACCGCGCGGAACTGGGTGCCCTTTCCACCCAGGTTCCGGAAGCTCAGGTCGTCCGTGCTGGTGAGCGCCGATCCGCAGTACGCGGCGAGCCACCCGCACGGCTGGAGCGCTATCTCCAACAGGACGCTGAACGGCATGTTCTCGCACCGGTTGGCGTCGAAGTACCACTCGCCCGGCGGCACGGCGTAGAGCGCGGTGCAGCTCGCGCCCGCTTTCAGCACGAACGGCTCGCCCGCGACGGCCGTGATGCAATCGAGGAACTGGTACGGCGGTCCGGGCAGGCGCGCGATCACGCGCCCGGAATCGAAGATCGTGTACGGCGCGCCGAACGCCTCG
>DASWYH010000975.1:0-3334 GCA_036405095.1 Gemmata sp.
CGCCCGCCGGCCGCCGACCTCACCGCCGCGACAAAGGCACTTCACACCGATCTCGTGGCCGCCGAGAAGAAATCCGCCGGTGACGGCAAAACGCGCCTCCGGCGCCTCACCCGCACCGAGTACGAAAACACGGTCCGCGATCTGTTCGACCTGCCGGGGCTGCCGCTCCAGATCGACCTCCCGCCGGACGGTGTCGCGCACGGGTACGACAAGCACGCGGACGCACTCGACCTGTCCCATGTGAACCTCGCCAAGTACCTCGAAGCCGCCGACCGGGTACTCAATACCGCCATCGCGACCCGCCCGACCGCGCCGAAACCCATCAAACAACGGATCTCGCTCGCCAACCCGCCCGGTTTCGTCGCACACGTTCTCTTACATGGCGACGGCGTTCTGCTGAAAAACAAGAAACCGGACCCCGAGTTCCCGCCCGCTGGGGAACACATGCACCTCGACCAGGGCGCACACGAGCGCCTGGGCTCGTTCCACAACGGCGCGAGTGTCGGACTGTTCCGCCACGAGGACGAGTCGTTCCACCCTTACTTCAACGAGTTCGTCGCGATCTACCCGGGGCGGTACAAGCTCACCACGTCCCTCTGGAGCTTCCAGTGGGACAAGGGAAAGGTGCTGCCCTCGCGCGGCACCGAGGCCGCGCGCCTGTCGATCGTTCAACTGACCGGCGACGGCCGCGGCGGCGGGCACCCCAGCACCGTTCTCGGCTACTTCGATGCGCCCTCGAACAACGGACAGAAGCACGAGATCGTAACCTGGCTGAACCCGCGCGAAACGCTCGGGTTCAACGCCGCGTCACTCGTCACCGGGCACACGCGCGGGAAGAACCGCGCGATGGGGTTCACCGGCCCCGGGATCGCGTGCGACTACCTCGACGTCGAAGGCCCGATTCACGAGAGCTGGCCCCCGGTCGGACACAAGCGCCTGTTCGGTGCCCTCCCGATTAAGGAGACCGACCCGAAGAAGCACCCCGGCGTGCGGTTCCCGGTCCGTGCCCCGGACCGGCAACAACTGTTCATGGGGAAGAACAAACCCGACCCGATCCCCGGCCTGTGGACGGTCCAGAGCGAGAAGCCCCTCGAAGACGCAGACGCGCTCCTGGCGGATTTCCTGCCGCGTGCGTTCCGCCGGCCCGTTTCGGCCGAAGTGCGCAAGCAGTACGTTGCGCGCGTGGGGGACCGGCTGAAAGCCGGGGACGGCTTCGAGTTGGCCATGCGGTGGGTGTACCGCGCGGCCCTCTGTTCGCCGGACTTCCTCTACCACGTCGAGCCCGCCGGGGCGCTCGACGATTACGCGCTCGCGAACCGGCTCTCGTACTTCCTGTGGAACTCCATGCCCGATGAGAAGCTGACGCAACTCGCGGTGCAAGGTGCGCTTCACAAACCGGCGGTGCTGCGAACCGAAATCGACCGCCTCCTCGCCGACCCCAAATCGAAACGATTCGTGGAGGACTTCCTGGCCCAGTGGCTGAAGCTGAAATTGATCTCCGCGAACGACCCGGACCGCAAGTTGTACCCCGAGTTCAACAAGTACCTGGAAGACTCGATGCTCGCGGAGACCCGCGCGTACTTCCGCACCTTGCTTGATGAGAACCTGACCGCGGACTATCTCGTGAAGTCGGATTTCGCACTCCTCAACGGGCGGTTGGCCGCACATTACAACGTGCCCGGGGTGGGCGGCTGTCAGGTGCGCAAGGTCCCGCTCCCGGCCGGGGCGCGGCGCGGGGGGTTGCTCGCCCAGGGCGCCGTCCTGAAGGTGACGGCGAACGGTACGACCACCTCGCCGGTGCCGCGGGGCGCGTTCGTGCTGGACCGCATCCTCGGGAAGCCGCCGGCACCGCCCCCGCCCAACATCCCCGCCGTGGAGCCTGACGTGCGGGGCGCGACCACGATCCGCGAACAACTCGACAAGCACCGCAACCACGAGACGTGCGCATCGTGTCACGCGAAGATGGACCCGCCCGGGTTCGCGCTCGAAGAGTTCGACGTGATCGGCGGGCACCGCGCCCGTTACCGCTCGCTCGGTACGGGCGACCCTGCCCCGCGCGGCACCATCGACCCGTTTATCGGCATCGGGTTCAAACTCGGGCTCAAGGTCGATTCCAGCGGTGTGCTCCCCGACGGGCGGAAGTTCTCCGGGTTCGCGGAGTTCCAGAACCTGCTCGCGGCCGACCGCGACGCACTCCTGACCAACCTCGCGACCCAGTTCGCGGTGTACTCCACGGGCCGCACAGTATCGTTCGGCGACCGGGCCGAAATCGCGGCGTTGGTCGCGGCCACCAACAAGAACGGGGGCGGAATCCGCACGCTCGTCTACGAACTGGTCCGGAGCAAGCTGTTCCAAACACACTGAGGGCGCACCATGCGCATCATCCGTTTGCTTGCCGCGCCAGCACTGATAGCGCTGCTCGCGAGCCCCACCTGCGCCGACGACAAGCGGCCCGAACGCGCGACGTTCCGCGTCCTCGGGCTGTTCAGCACCGACCGCGAAAAAGACCTCCGTGAAGCGTTCACCGAGATCCCGGATGTGAGCTTGGTCGCGGTGAACTTCGCGGACGCGGAAATTATCGTCGAGTTCGTACCCGCGAAAGCGGTCCCCGGCGCGAAGCCCGAACAGGTCGCCGAGCGCCTCGACCAGAAGCTGCGCGGGCTCACGCGCGGCACGTTCGGGGTGAAGACCCGCCGCACCACCCCGCGCAACAAGCTCGTAGAGGTGACCATCCCGGCGCCGGTGCTCGACTGCAAAGCGTGCTGTTTGGCGGCGTATGAAGCCGTCGCGCGGATCGACGGTGTGGAGCAAGCCACCGCCACGTTCAAGAACGGCGGCACGGTGAGGGCGCTGATCGACCCGACCAAAACCGATCGGGCGAAGCTCGAAGATGCGCTGCGCAAGATCGGCGTCCCGGTTCCCAAGAAGTAAGTGCTCGGAGGGGTTCTTCATGTACCGCGTTCTGCTCGCCGCAATAATCGTCTGCGGCATTGCGCCCACCTCGCCAACCGCGGACCCGCCGCGCGTGGTGCGCGAGAGCATCGAGTGGCTCGACGTGTGGGTGCCTGGCAACGGCGTGAGGGACCAGCCCCGCGTGCTGCTCATCGGCGACTCGATCACCCGCGCCTACTACAAGTCGGTCGAGGACACGCTCAAGGGCAAGGCGATCGTGTGCCGGCTCGCCACGAGCAAGAGCCTCGGCGACCCCGGCCTCCTGGACGAGGTGAAACTGGTGCTCGGTCAAGCGAAGTTCGACGTGATCCACTTCAACAACGGGATGCACGGCTGGGGCTACTCCGAAGACGAGTACGCCAAAGCGCTCCCGGAACTGATT
>DASWYH010000976.1:0-11850 GCA_036405095.1 Gemmata sp.
GCGACGGGTCGCCGACCTTGTGCGGAGGAACGCCCAACACGTTCGCAATCTCGCGCGCGTCGAACGCGCGGGATTCGAGCATTTGGGCGTCGCGGGCGCTGGCCTTGGAGTAGTTCGCCAGCGTCACGCCGTCGCGAAGGATTGCGATTTCGTGCGCGTTTCGGAATCCCTTGTGCAGCGCTCCCCATGTCCGTCTGAGGTTTTCGATTGCCTTATCTTGCATCCCGGCCGGCACCTGAATCACGATCCCGGGGGAGGCATCGTTCTTGAAGTACCGCGCGCCGTAGTCGCGGGCCGCAATCGCCCCGCCAATCGTCTCGCGAAGAATCTTCAGGACCGGATACCCAACGAGCCCGTCGAACCCCAGCCCCTTGATGTGGAGCATGTCCGACGCGGGAATCTTCACCCACGCGCCCGGGTTCTTCCGGCGCCGCCCCCGGATCGGCCCGTCTGTTTGCGTGACATACCACAACTCACCGTTCACCCGCACGGGCCACGTTCGCGCCGGGTCCAGGGGCAACAGTGCGAGAGGGGAGGCATCCAGTTCGCTCCGCTGGATGTACGCATAGCCGTTGCCGTACAGCAGCGCGTGAGCCTGAAGCGTCTGCCGGAAGGTGAACGGGGTCATGTAGTCGTTCGGCTTGCGCATCAGCCGCGCCGCCGGGTGGAACGGGTCGGGGGTTTTGGCCTCCCCCAACCCAGGCTTGGCGCTGTAAATCCCGAAGTGGTGCCGTCCCAAATCGCCCGCGATCAGGTTCACGCCGCGCCAGATGGCCGACAGTCCCAGCGCTTTCGTGTGTGTGACTTTCACACCGGAGTTGGTTTCCGCCCCGCCCGTGAGCGCGTCGTACACCCCGTCACCGTCCGCGATCGAAGAGAGCGGCACGGCCGGGTTTTCGGGATTGCCCGAGCGCTGAGCCGGACGAGCGAACAGTGAGCGAACCCAGCCGCGCACGCCCATTAGACAACCTCAACACCGTTGGTTTCGTAGAACCGCCCGCCGGACACGCCGAGAACCGCCGCGGTCCCGCGCGCCATGACCGCGGCTACAACGCCGTCGATCTTCTGCCTACTCCTTTTCCGGGACGGCATCCGGTGTCCCGCGCCGTTCTCGACTAGCGCGCAGTTGTGAGCCATCCACCGGAGAACCGGGTTCCCGTCGTGCCGCATGGTGCGGGCCGCGAGGTCGTCACCGAAGAGCTTCGTTGGTTCTGCGAAGTGCGTTAGCCGTTGGGGGAACTGGTGAATTGCGATCCCCTCCATCTGGAACCGCGCGGCCACGGTCGCCGCGTTGAACGGGTCATAGGCCAGCCCGCGCACGTCGTGTTCAGCCGCCAGCGCGATCACGTCCGCTTCGATCGTCGCCGGGTCGATGCAGTCCCCCTCCGTGGCCTTCACCCAACCGTCTGCGATCCACGGCGCTGCGATCTCGCGGAGCTTCGCGCCGATGGGGTTCGCGGTCTCTTCGGGAATCCACAGTCGCCAGAGGTACGCCCACAGTGCCGGCCGGTCGAGGTCCGCGGCCGGTGCGAGGTCCGCGGTGAGGGGGAAGAGGCACGCGAGCGCGGCAAAGTCCGAAGTGCTCGCGAGGTCGAGCGCGGTGAAGCACGGGAACCCCTTCAGCCGCGCCCACGCCAACCGCTCGTCGCGGCCCGCGTCCCAGAGTTCCAGGGGAATCCAGCTATCCACGTCCTGCGTCCGGCGCCCCAACCGGAGCCGCTTCACCGCGTTCGCCTTCGCGGGGTTGCGGCCCGCGCTCTTCACCTGCGCGCCGATCTCGTCCGCGAACACGGACACGCCGAGATTCGGGTTCGCCTTCACGAAATTCGCGGGTGCTGTCCAATCGTCTTCGGGGTCGATGCACGCGATGTAACCGAACCGCGCGTCATCCTGAATGACACCTTCCAGAACGCTTACGGTGTGGTTGTGTTCCTGCCCGTACACGTCCTGTTCGCCCTCTTCCCCCGCTGTGGTGATGGCCCACATGAGGGGTTGATCCCGGGCTCCCATGCCGGTTTCGAGCACATCCCAGAGGGACCGGCCTTTCCACTTGTGGATTTCGTCACAGAGTGCCGCGCTTGGGTTGAGCCCGTCGAGCGTATCCGCGTCGGAACTGACGGCCTCGAACTTCCCGAAGGTCTCGGCGCAGACGAGGTTGAACGCGAACGGCTGAACGAGCGCCGCGAGGTCCGGGGTTCGCGTCACCGCGCGCTTCGCGAGGTCGAAGACGAGCTTCGCTTGATCGCGCTTCGTCGCGACGCTGTACACCTCCGCGCCCTCTTCGCCGTCCAGCGCGAGCGCGAACAGCCCCGCGGGGTAAAGGAGCGTGGATTTGCCGTTCTTCCGCGCCACCTCCACCCATGCGCACCGAAACCGCCGGGTGCCATCCGCGCGCTTCCACCCGTACACGGAACCGATGATGAACTTTTGCCACGGTTCGAGCCGCAGGGTTTCGCCGCGCTTCGCCTCCCGCCCTTTGAGGTGCGGGCACATCTCCCAAAAGTCGATTGCCGCGAGCGCTTCGGGAAGATCGAACCGCAAGCCACGGGCGCTTGCGGTTTCGAGGTCGGTGAGGTGCCGTTGACAGGCGAGCCGCACGAGCCGGCCCGTGATGACGTGACCCGCGACCACCTCGCGGGCGTAGGATGTGACCGGATCAGCCCCCGGCGCGCGCGGCTTGGATTCTTTCACGGATGGCGACCACCTTGTTTTCCGCCGCCGGCGCGTTCTGTACGGTCTCCCCTTCCAGGCGAGAGCGGGCCGCGGGAGACAGCCCGAGCGCCGCCGCGAGCTTGTCGATTCGCGAAGAGGCGCGTTCGAGCATTCGCGCCGCCGGGTGCTCTTGGTGTTTGTGGCCGATCACTTCCCCGCGGCTCGTCTGCACCGGGGTTGTGATGATGCGCCCTTCACGGTTGATCGCGTCGCGGGCCGCGAGCATGTCGGCCACGGCGAGACAGTACGCGGCCAGAATCCCCCGGTCCGTCACGGCGAGTAACCCGGCCGCGTCGAGTTCGGGCGCGAGCCGATCCCATTCCGCCGCCGCTTCGCCGGTCAGTTCCGGGGGGCGCGCCGGTGCGCCCTTGCGGATGCGTCCCGTCTTCGCGCCGCCCTGAACCGGCCGCTTCCCCGGGTTGCCCGCGAGCAACTTCAGTGCGGGATTCTTCGGTTTCGGCCCACGCGCGCCCACGGCTTTATTGCTCCGAGAACCAGACTCGCGCCCGCTCAACGTCGAGTTCGTACACGTCGGCCGCGCTGGTCTTTTCCAGGTGGACGAGCAACCCGAGCGGTCCGGTTGCGTTGTCGAGGCGGAAAGCGGTTGACCCGAGAACCAACACCCCGTTCACGTAAATCTGAACGTCGGCCGGGTCGCGCCCGTCGATCAGAACGTGAACCCGGTTGGCGACCGCCGCGCCCTCGGTGTAGTCAACGGTCGTATCGGTGATGGCTACCGTTGTGGTGCCATCGCGAGACGCCGCGCTGATGTTCACCGAATTCCCGTCGAGGTGCAGCCCACAGAACTGCGTGATTGAATCCGCGTCGCTCGCATGGGTGCCGTTCGCAACGCCGATGTTCACGTCTGGCGCCGATCCCGCCCCGTCGCTCGCGACCGTGAACAGGAATTCGGCACACCATTTCGCCCCGACCGCGAACCGGTCCCGGCTGAACAGGTCCACCTTCTGTGCTTAGCTCGTGGTGCTCAACACGAGCTTCCGGCCACCGCCCCGGACGCGCGGTTCGCCGAACCCACCCGCGGCCACCGTCCCGACCAAAACCGTATCGAACCAGTCGCGCGAGAGGTCGATATCGAACCGCTGGCGCTTGTTCAGGTCCACTTCCGCGGCAATGTCCGCGCTCGACTTGTCCCGGACCAACACCCCCGCGCAGAAGTCCCGATCGTTCACCTTCTGATATGTGAGCTTGTTGGCGCTGTGGTCCCAATACACCTCTTGACCAGCGGCACCGACCCAGCCCGTTGCAGCCTCAACGGTTACCTTCCCGCGGGTGCGAAGGTCATCGGTGTAGGCACCGGTGGACACCGGCGCCGCTGAGTCGAGAAACGCGGCCTCACTGGTGGGGAGTTGGATCAACTGCCCCGCGTCGAGGGTCGCCGCGGCCAACAGGTTGAACCGGTCATCGGATCGTGTGTAGGTCGCTTCAGCCACCAATCACCCCCGAAAGGATATCGCCGCGCAGAACGCCGCGAGGGAAAAGCCCAACAACACGCCAGTTGCAACGCCGATGCACCACCCCTGCCACATGAGCCGTTCCGCATCTCGGTTGCTCACGCGCGCGCCTCGTGAAGGGATTCCGAGAGGTCCGCGGGAAGGTGATCGGGCGCCGGCGCCTCTCCGACCAGAACCAGCTTGAACCGCGGCGGGAACAACAGCCGCCCGCCGTCCATTTCCGTGCATTCGCCGATGATGTCCGCGGGATCAATCGGCGCGTCCGAGTACACCGCGAACGCGGCGCTACTGTCGAGGATCGTTGCAACGCGAATCACTTTGATCCCCCCCCTACCCCTGGCGCCAAACCCTGCGCGAATTTTTTTGTCACGGGCACCACGGTCACGGGAACCAACGCTCTAAAATCTGATGGGGTATCCCCTATCTCTTCACGAGGGCGTCGAGACTCGCGATTGCCCTGCGCACCGCCCGCTCTGCTCGCCGGTCTTCGCTCGCCTGCGCCCGTCGCGCCTTCCGGTTCATCCCGTGCGGGTTCTTCTCGATCGGCCTCGCTCCCGTCGGCTGTTCGTTTCGCTTCTCGTGCGGTAGTTCCACTTTTCAGCCCTCCCGTTTGGTGCGGCCCAACCCGCCGTCTTCTCGAACCGTCTTCCGGCTGTGGCACGACTTGCAGAGCGAGCGGAGGTTATCGAGGTCGTGACCGCGTTCGCCGTTCGGCCCGCGCCCGTCGATGTGGTCAACCTCCGTCGCCCCGCAAGTGAACCCGTTCGCGGTGCAGTCCTCGCAAAGAGGTTGTTGAGCGAGCTTCGCCGCGCGGGTTCTGCGCCACCGTTGGCCGTAACCCCGTTCCGCTGTCGTCGGACGATCCCCCACCGGAGAGCGAGCGCGCTTGCGGGTGTCGAGGGTAGGCGGTTTCCGTGGCATACGAGAGGTAGTTTCCCTCTCGCGCTCGGCGTGTCCTAAAGGTGCCATTCAATCGGTGCGAATGCCTCCAGCCGGCCATTGATTCGCTTGAAGTGCGAACAGCCAAGGGAGGTTGCGTATGTGATGAAATCAGAGATGTGTTGCTCGAATCGCTGTCGCAATTGGCGCCGCGTCAGGCCGTTCATGTTTCGCCTGGGGCGAAAGTGGAACGCAAGCTTTTCCCTTTTGCCGGCCGGGTCCACATATCGAAAAACTGCCGTCATCTCTCACCCCGCGCTCAGCCGCTTTTCGCCGTTGCGCCGTCGTGGTGCAACGGCTGTCGGGTCGAGCATTGCCGCGGCCCTCTTCAGCTTCAGGTTGACCGTGTTGTGTGACGTGCCGGTCAGGTGCCCGATGTCTCGGCAGGTGAACCCGTCCACCATGTAGAGCCGCACCACGAACGCCAAGTCTTCCGGAAGGTCGCCGATCAGCATCGGCTTAACGGGCTTCTCGGCTCGTCCTTCCACTTGCTCCGGAAGCGGACCGCACAGCGGCCGAACCTGTCGCCTCTTGCGCGCCTTCGCGAGCTTGCGCGCCACCCATCGCCGGATTGCAGTTTTCGCGAAGTTCGTGAAGCTGTCGGCACACGTGCATTTCTCGACAGCCCAGAGGATCGCATCCGTGCCCGCGTCGATTAGCGACTCTTCGGCGTCCGGGTTGCCGCACGCCTTCGCGCGCGCGAACTTCTGCGCCCAATCGTACACGCCCGCGAGGTCTGGTTCTGGGATCGTCATTCCGCACCGCTGAAAAGGTTTGGCTTCTCGCTTTCGGCCACGGCCCGTAGCGCCACATCAACCTTGCGTTCGAGTTCCTTTGATTTGCTGAGGGCGGCGCCCGATCGGGTCTTGAAGTAGTCGCGCTGAGCCTCGCGCATCTGCCGAACCAAAACGATGAATTCGGACACGTCTTCTGGCATGGTCACACCTCTTGAATCACCACACCCAGCGCCCCGAGCAACTTGCGCTTCAAGCGATACACAGGAAGCCGCCGGGTGAACTCGCTCTTCACGTCTTCGACCACCCGGCGCCCGCCAGCGATGTACACGAAATCCGCGACGTACACGCACACCTTCACGCCCTGGACAATCACGGGAATCCGAACCTGTCGCCGAAGGGCTTGGATGGCGCCGACTTGTTCGAGCGCTCGGAGTTCAACCCAACGGGCCGCTTCCTTGCGCGAATCGAAGGTCACGCCGTCGAGCGTGACCTTCGTGTTCCGGTACTTCGGCCGCTTCGGCTCAGATGCCGCGGGTGCGGGTGTCGTGGTCGAGCGTTTCGTGTTCGACGCCGCCGGTCGTTTGGCAGGGGTCGCCGCCGCCAGAACCTTCGCGGTCAACTCGGGTGGTAGTCGCATCCCCACCGATCAACCCCCGTTCCCGTGCGAATTCACGCTCGCCGCCGCCATTCCACCAACCCCAGAACTTCGTTTCCCCGTCACTGATCCGATCGGCGCCCGCGGTTCCGATGCCCTTGATGTCGGCCAGCTTGCGAGTCCAGCCGTTCGCGCTCGGCTTGCTGAAGTCCGAGAGGTCGCCCACGGTCACGATCGGCGAGCGGCCGGTTTCGCGCTTGATCTCACCGGCCGCGAGCTTTTCCACGTCCTTCTCAGTCAAGCCGAACCGCGTCCAGTTCTCCACCGGGTACGCGCGCCAGAGGTCTTCCGGGATGGCGACCGGCGCCGGTTTCTCCGCGTCGATCAGTTCTTGAATCGCCATCCGGATTTCGGCCACGTCACCCAGGGCGAGCGAGTACGGGGTTCCCTCTGCCGGGTTGAAGGACGTGATTTCGTCGTACAACTGCCCCAGGTTCGCGATACCCTCGAACGAGAGGTGGTTGAGAATCCCGCGGTCGATCTTCAGCGCGTCAACGGGCAGTTCGCGCCACTTCGCGGGCGCGGCCTCGGTGAGCATGTCGAGGAGCGACGGTTCAGGCTTGGCGCCGCGTTGGGCTTCGCGGTCTCGGATCAACTGCCGCAACTGGCTCACGCGGGCTTCCATCTGCTTTTTGGAATCACTCGCGGCCTTCTTGAGCGATTCGTAATTCCGTTCGATCTCGCCAACTTCGCGTTCCGCTTCCATGACGAGACGCACAGTTTCCGCGTCGTACTCGGCGAGTTCGGCCGCGTCGGCGCTGTCGGCCGCGGTGAGGGGCTCGTCTGTGTGCGGGTTGCCGTCGTCGTGCAAACGGTCGATTTCGGACCGATCGGGTTTCATGGGTTGCGCTCGCCTCGGTGGTTAGGTTGGTGGTGAGGAAGGTTGCGGGCGGGAGTCCGGCCGGGACCGCTACATACCGGCCGTGTGCGGTCGCCACCATCGACCGCACCAAACCCCCGCCCGTGTTCTCAGCGCACGTGTTCGGTTGGCACATCCCCAACCGTCTGCGGCCACGTCCGGGATTTGTTCACGACCATCTTCGCTTGCGCGGCCTGGATGAGCTTCAGCGGTGACAGCCCGGCGCGGCGCGCTGCGTCGAGGATCAGCAAGAGGCAATCGGCGTATTCGCTCACGTCCGTCGGGTTGGCCGCGGCCTCGCGCGCCTCTTTTTCGAGGTGCTTCAGCGCGCCCACCGGGCCGCGCTCGATGTCGAGTCCGAACGTCAGTTGCGACCATTCAGCCTGATCGGCCGCGAGTTCTTCGAGCGCGCAGCCAAGTTGAGCAACGGCGAGCATGGTTGAAGTTCCGGTTTCGAGGTCGTTTTGTGACACTTTACATCTTTAGAAACAAAACGCAATGTCATTTTGTAACAAAATCAGGACGCGGGAAACAGGCCCGCGAGGTTCACCGGGCAAGCGGAAGAGCGGTCGGCCTCGCGCCGGCGCTCTTCCGCCTCGCGCCGCGACTTGTTCCGCGTCGCCACCTCGGACACGAGCCGCGACAGGTCCGCGATGACATCCCATGACCCCCGCTGTTGGGCGCGCATCTGGGGGGATAAAAGCCGCTCGCAGATTGCGCCGATGTCTTCGGCCGTGATTTCCTGCGTGTCGAGGTAATCCCGGACGGTACACGCGAGGGGCGCGGCCGTCGGGAAGAGGTGCCCGTTACACGCCCACAGGCGCGCGACTGGCGCCCGGGCGCCGGGTGGAACCACCATGAGCGGGTTGGTTGCGATCTGGGACGCCAGCGCCGGCCAATCGCTCGCCTTCTTCGCGGGCAAGGGACTCGGAGAGGTTGTTGAGCCGTTCGACTTCTGCAAGGTATTCATCAGGCCAACCCCACACTTCAAAGCACTCGGGACAGTAGGTTTCGGTCAGATTCGCGGAGAGCTTTCGCGACACAAAGCGGCGCTTTGTGTCGGTCCCCCGCGCCGGGTTCACGAGGCACGCGCTACCCTCTCGCGGCGCCACCACTCCGCACGCCCAACACACGAGCTGCAAATGCGAATCGGCCACGAAATCGGGCACGTCGGGTTGCGGTTCGCCGAACAGGGGCAGGGGCAAGTGATCCTTTGCCCGCGCTCGGTACGCGGCTATTCGCGCTTCGAGTTCCTCCGGCGTGAACGCCTCGTGCGCCGCGGGCACGAGCTTTGAAACTTCCAGGATCACCCCCGGCGGAAGCTCTTCGTTTTTGAACCGTTCGGCTACCGGCGTCGGCCGCGCCCGTGGTTGTCCGGTCGCAACGAGAACCTTGCCCACCTGTTTCGCTTTTGTCATTGCTCAACGATCTCCTTGGGGTTGGGGACATCCCGCCAGCGCTTCGGCAATCTGCGCCACCATGCGGTTTTCTTGAGCCGCGCCCCGGTCGAAGAGATTGGGCGCGCGGGCCGCTCCGGCACGGAACCGGTCCGGGAAAAGACCCTGCCAGTCGTTGCGGATGCTCTCGCGGATGCACGCGATTGCATTGGCGGGTCCGAGTGCCGCGAGGTCGGAGAGTTGGGTTCGGGCCGCGCGCTCGGTGACCGGCCTTCGCTTCGCTCGCCGGGCCGCAAGCCAGTCGGCCCACGTGGCGCGAAAATCTGACGTGTCGAGCGCGGCCGGGATAGGGACCGATTCCGCCGGGTCGGGCTTCGGCTTCGGAGGTGCCGCCGGGGCGATGGCGGTTGTTTGTTGCGCCACGCCTTGCCCCCCAGCGGGGGGTTGGGGGGTATTACTCTTCTCTTCTCTTCTCTTCTCTTCTCTTACGTTACTTTGTGACGTTACGGTAACGTCACCCGTTACGTTACTTTGTGACGCCTTGCGCTCACGGTATCGGCGCTGCCGCTCGGCGTTGCCCCGCTTCTGATCGGACCCTGGATCGACGTTGAAATCCTCGAAAAAGCGGGGGAAAACTAGCGCCCCGTCCCGTTCCACCAGCCACCCGACCGCGATCATTGCGGCCCCGAAACCCTCCAGGTCCGCGATGTCGTCCACGACGCGCGGGCCGCACCCGCGAATAACAAGATCGTCACCGCGGCGCTTCCCCGTGTGACGCGCGATACCCCACACCGTAACGAGCGCGCCAACCGTTGCGTTACGCATAACGTTACGGGTGACGTTATGCGTAACGGTGACGTTACGCGACAGTGCATCAGCAATTTGACACACTTTCGGGTCACGGTAGAGGTCCGTTCGCATCTTGATCCAGTCGCCGGACATTGAGGCGCCTTTCACATTTCGAGTTGGGCCAGGGTGACGACGCCCACGATTCGCGCCGGCGGAACATCCAGCCCGCCGGAGTGCCAGCGCCCTTTTCCCTTGGCGCGCTTCAGCCAGGAGCGCGGCACGTCGATTTCGATCACGGCCACGGCATCGGTTGAACAGTGGTGGCGCCGCGAGGTGTGCAGCACCGCCCACCACACCAGACCGGGCGAACACATCCACACCGCTTTCTTTGCCCCCGTGGCTTTCGCCGATAGCAGGCCGCGGCGCATGATTGACGGGAGGTTGCGCGCCGGGGTCGCGTGCCGCAAACGCATGTTTCGCCCTCGCTGGCTCGGTGTCTTTTGGGAGTGAAAAGCGCCGGCCCGGGAGTCGAACCCAGGGAGCCCCGAGAAGGCCCATCCGATCGGCGAACATCGAATCACCGCGGGAAAGGTTGCCGCGGCTTCGACTGATGCGGTTGTGGGTCATGGCACCCGGGCACTCACACCTAATCCCACACCTGCGCGGCCTACCCGGTCGCTGCGCTCCGGTGTCGAGCGTGGATTGATACTAAACACTTTGTAACAAAGTTGGCGCGTGAATGAAAGCCCCCGCTACGCGCCGTTGCCCTCACCTGCGATGTCCGCGAGACCTGCGATCTTGGCGCGGAACGAGTTGCACGCCTGAACCAGTTGCGCCGGGTCGAGGTCTTCCGGACGGATGCACGAATCCGGCAGCTTCGCGGCCACCTGATAGCGCTGGAACACGGCCACCGGCTCCACCTTCTCCGCTTCGGCGACCGTCTTCAGGAGCCGTTCGAGGTCGCCCGCGCTGTCCTTGTCCGGGAGTGATCGGAGTGCCTTGATAGCCATCTCGCGGTGACTCTTCGCCACGTCGCCCCACGGCGTTCGCGTGACGGAATATGTCGATTTGAACTTGGCGTTGAGGTCGGTAATGAGCCGCGCCCAATCCCACCCCTTGCGGGCCGCGAGCCTTTGCATTGCGCGGCTGTCGTTGAGCGGGTCGCCCTCCGCGCCTTCCCTCTCAGCTTTCACGGCGCGGTCTGCGGTTCGGTCGATCCCGTCCGCGTCGGGCTTCTGCGCGGTCTTCGGCGCGGGCGGAAGTTGCTTGGCCTCTGCCTGGATCGGCGCGACCGGTGCGGGGTCTGGGTCGCCGGCTTGTTCCATCTCTTCGGAGGTGTACAGTCCCGAGAGGTCCGCGGGGAATGCCTTGCGGAGCGCCAGGGCTTCGGCACACTTGGCTATCTGGTTGTCCCCGATCGTCGCCCAACAGCCTTGCGGGCGTCCGTCGTACATCTGGCAGTAGGACGCCCACCGTGCGACGCCCACGAACGGGCGCGAGCAACCCTTGCGGTACACGACCACCTTCGCCGCGGCCGGGGGCTTGGAGTCGAGCCAGACATCCTTCCAAACGCCGTCGGCGCCACACCAGTACGGCCCGTCCTGTCCGTCGAGTTCCTTGGTTCGCGCGGCAATCACCCGGAAGCCGTCGATTCCGGTCTGAATCGTCAGCTTGCCTTTTCGCTTGATTGCGTAGATTTGCTTGGAAAACGGGTCCAATTGCACCCGCCTTGCCACCCCGGCGAACAATTCGAGTTCATCCGTTGTGAGGTCGGGGCAGAGGGTGCGCTTCAACAGCGCGATCTTTGCCTCATCCAGTTCAACAAGAGCGATTGGGGCACTCATTCGATTCCTCGGAAAAGGGGCCGATAATCGGCCCCGGAAGTGATTAGAACGGGGTCGAAACAAACTCCGCGGCCCAACGCAACGCTTCCTCGAACTTCGTGAACGTAATATCGCCTGTCGGACGACACACGCGCCAACGCGCGGTTGCAGTCGGGCGCCATTCGCGGACCGTGCCCGATCCCGCCTGCATTTGCAACGAGATGGGCCACAGCCCGAAGGCGCTCGCATCGAAGAGCGCAAAATACCACTGCGAGACGCCCGTAAACTCCGGGAGCTTCGCGCACTGGTAATCGGGCACTCGGAACGCCGCGAGCCATTCCGCGCCGGCGCCCACGAGCGACGACACAACCGCGGCCTCGAACCGCTGTCGCCAGTGGATGGCCTCTTCGATTTGGCGCGCCTTGGCGAGTTCTTCGGCGGCTTGCTTTTCGCTCTGCTGTTGCGCG
>DASWYH010000977.1:0-6093 GCA_036405095.1 Gemmata sp.
GGCGGGTTCGGCACAGTTACCGGAGCCCCGTACCGATCATGCGCCCCCTGCGGAAGCCGTGACGACGGGAACCTTGGCGCGCCGGCCACCTACAACCGTTCTTTGCGTAGCCCGTACCAAAGTCCTCGCAACTTTCGGCCCGGACGCCCGGTGCCCCGCCCCCGGCCCCAAAGCGAACCAAGAACCGCGTGACTCACCCCGCGCGTGCCGACGGTTCGGACACGAACCGCCGCAACAAGGCCAGGTTGACCGCGTCCAGGTCGTTTCCGTCATCGTCCTTCTTCGGTGTCTCGAGGATCATCGGGAGGTCGCGGAACCGGGGGTCCGTGACCAACCGGCGGAACGCCCCCTCGCCGATCTCCCCCCGCCCGATGCCGGCGTGCCGGTCCACACGGCTGCCCTGCGGTTTCGCGCTGTCGTTGACGTGAAACAGTTTCAGCCGGGCGAGCCCGATGAGGTCGTCGAACTGTTGGAAGGTGTCCGCGTAGTCCGCTCCGGGGGCGAGCCCGTAGCCCGCGGCGAACACGTGACAGGTGTCGAAGCACACGCCCATTCGGTCGGCGCACCTGGCCCGGTCCAGGATCTCGGACAGGTGCTCGAACCGGTGACCGAGGGCGGTCCCCTGCCCCGCGGTGGTTTCGATCAGCACTCGGACCTTGAACCCGAGGCAGCGGGCGTGAACCTCATCGTACCCCTCAATGACGCGCGCGAGACCGACCTCGTCCCCGCTGCCGGTGTGAGCCCCGGGGTGCGTAACGAGGTAGTCGATCCCCAGGGCCTCCGCGCGCTCCATTTCGTCCACGAACGCGGCCACGGACCTGGCGTAAGTCTCCGGGTTCGGCGAGGCGAGGTTGATCAGGTACGAGTCGTGCGCGGTGATAAGACGAAGGTTCGAGGCCGCGGCAGCCCGGCGGAACGCGGTAACGGCCTCTTCGGTGAGCGGCGCCCCGGCCCACTGGCTCGCGTTCTTGGTGAAAAGCTGCACGGTGTCGCATCCGAGCGCGGTCGCGCTCGTGATCGCGAGGTGCAGCCCGCGGCTGATTGACAGGTGCGCGCCGAAGAGCGGCATCAAAATCCTCCATGAAAAGAATGGGAGGTATTGTGCCGGGCGGCGGCCGGATTTGCACGCTCAGTTACGGGCCGCGCCACGCGCTCACTTCTTCGCGCGGCGGAACTCCTGGTCGAGGAACGTCATGCCCTCGACTTCGCCGCTCGTGCCCAGCCGGAACTGGACCTCGAACGTGCTCCGATCGAACGACTTCACCTCGCCTTTCGGTTCAACAGGAACCAGCGTGAACGTGTCGAAGTGGTAGTGCTCGGCGCGGAACGTGTACTTGCCCCACCTCACCAGCAGCTTCTCGTTCTCGAAAGCGACCTCCGCGCGCCCGTAGGCGCGCTCCTCATAGGCGCCGGCGTAGCGCGCCAGTTCCAGGCTCGGCTTCGTGTCGGGCTTGCGCGCCGACTCGCGCTTCTTCTTCCCGGCGGCGGTGTTGAAGTCCTGTAGCGCCATCTGCGCCTTGTGGAACGTGATCCAGTCTTCCGCGGGCAAGCCGAGCAGCGCGTCGAGGGCCGTTTTGCACACCGTTTCGCACACCAGGGACGGGCGCAGGTTGCACAGCACGACCACGCCCACTTTCTTTTCGGGCACCATCATGCACTGCGCACGGAAGCCGGTCAGGGTGCCCCCGTGGGACACGCAGGTGGCCCCGCGGTAATCGTGAACGAACCACCCGAGCCCGTAACTGGCGAACCGCGTGACCTTGGCCGGGAAGTACACCGCGAACGGCCCTTGCGGGATCAGCAGCATCTGAGCCGTGTGCGTCTCCTTCAGCGCGCGCTCGGTGAGCAGCCGGCGGCCGTCGAACTTGCCGCCCGCGAGTTGGAACTGGAGCCACGCCGCCATGTCGCGCGCCGTGCTGTTGACGCACCCAGCTCCGCCCGCGTGGTCGATCTCGTCCCACCCGATCGCCGAAACCGACTTGTCGAGGCCGTAGTAGTGCGCGGTCGCGTGGTCCGGCTGCGAATGCCCCTCTTTCCAGGTGCCGCTACTGTTCTTCATGCCGAGCGGCTGAAAGATGCGCGCCGTGACGGCCCCCGCCCAGCTCTTCCTTTCGATGTGAGCCGCGATGAGCCCGGCGGTGCTGAACGGCACGTTCGCGTACTCCCATTTGGAGCGGAACGAGGTCGAGGGGCGGGCCTTCCCCCAGCGCTTGATGACGTCCGCGGTGCCGGCGTGCAGCCCGGCCCAGAGCATGTCGTGCCGGGGCATCCCGGTGCGGTGGCACAACAGGTCGCGGAGCGTCACGTCGCGGTCCGCGAGTTCGTCCGAGAGGCGGAAGTAGTCGAGGTGCTCGCGCACCTTGTCGTCCCACTTCAGTTGCCCCTCATCGGCGAGCATCGCCAGCAGGGTAGCGGTGAACGCCTTGGAACACGATGCGATCGGGAACACGGTATCCGGTGTGACCCTCTCGTCTTTGCCCTTCTCGCGAACCCCGAACCCTTTGAGGTACACCACGGCGCCGTCTCTCACGATGGCGACCGCCGCCCCGGGCGCCTGGAACCCTTTCAGGGCGTTCTCAACGGCCTCGTCAATCGGTTTCGGGTCGAAGTCCGCGGCGCGGGCGGGTGGCGCGACGAACAGGAGCGCGAACAGCAGCACAGATCGGCGCATCGGCGGGAGCTCCGGAAGGCGGGGGCGCTCTATCATTCACACGGCGCGCGTACCCGCAAGGGTGCGAATCGTGATTCGCCCGCCCTTCGGTTGCGGCCCCGAGCGGCGGCCGGTTCCGGAGAAACCGCCTCTATCGGCGTGCTCCCCATGGCGTCCGAGCTTCCGAGTGTTTCGGGTCCCCAGTGGACGGGAACGGCTGGCCGCGTGTGCGCGGCGATGGTGCCCGGCCAGCCATGCGCCCGCCCGGGGCTTCCGCCCTGGTGCTATGGGAAGCACCCCGCCGGGGTGCACAGCCCCGGGGCTCCAAAACAGACGCGCGGGCCTTCTGTTTTATAGCCCCAGGGTGGACGGCTCCCGCAGCACGTGGCGGAAGCACCGCGCAGCTCCGGCTACCATTTGTAGCTGAACTGAAGGTAGTACAGTCCGCCGTTGATGGCGTTGGTCGCCGTCGCGGTGCGCTGCAAGAACTCGCCGCCCCACAGGTGCGAGTACCCGGTCAGGACGTCGGCGTGCTTCGACAGGTGGAAGTTGAACACGAGGTCCAGTTCCTGCCCGACGTGGGCGCCGGACCGGCCGGTCCGGTCGTACCGCAACCCGTTCCCGGCGGCCTGGTACAGCGCGTCCGACTTGTTCGCGAGCCAGAAGTTGTGGTACTGCACCCAGGCGGTCAGCCACTTGGTCGGGTACACGTACAGGTGGAAGTTCAGGTCCTGAATGTTCTGGCGGCCGACGGCATCGATCCACCCCAGATAGTTGTGCCCGAACGGGAACAACTGGTTGAACGTGTGCGCGGTGCCGAACTGCGGGTTCCCGCCGCTGGCGTAATCGTAGTACGCCCACACGGTCGGGCTCCACGCCACGTCCTTGAAGTTGTACCCGAGCCCCTGGGAGGTCATCCCGGCGAGCACGTCCCGCCCGTTCTGCGAACCGAACTGGATCGCCGATTCCGAATCGAACAGGACGTTGCCCTCGTTCCCGGAGTACCGCCCGCCGATCGTGTGCCGGGTGAAGTTCCCCCTCTGGATGCCCGACTGGGCGAACCGGTTGGTGTCGTCGAGCATCAAGTAGTACAGGTCCAGCGCCTGGCCCTTCTTGGGCCGGTACGTGCCCCACGCGCCCACGAAGTTTTGGTTGTTGTCCACCGAGTTGAACTTGTTCGCGTCCTGTTGCGAGCTGGGGCGGTTCGTGTTCGGAACCACCGGCTGCACCCAGAAGATGTCGAAGTCCCAGTCCTCCGTCTGCCGGAACCCGCGCACCCCCTGGAACGTGCGCCGGGTGTTGGCCCAGTCGAGCGTCGAAACGAGCCGCTGGGAGCCGAACACCAACTCCTGCCGGCCGGCCCGGACGTAGGCCGGGGAGCCGCCCAGGTCGGCCAGCTTCACGTCCACGAACAGGTTCTGGATGCCCGCCTTCTGTTGGTCGATGGGCAGCGGGGGCAGGTCCTGGAACGCCGACCAGGCGCCGATGTACTCGGCGAAGACGCGGAAGTCGTCCCGGTACCACAGGTCGCCGTACACCCGTGTGCGGGTCAACTGGTAGGCGTTGTTCCGCTGGCCCAACCGGTCATTGTATGCGTTCTCGTACCGGGTGCGGAACTCGCCGCCGGTGGTGAACAGCCAGTTGTCACCGAGGTGAATCCGCTTGAGCGGGTCGAAGAAGTCGTGTTCGGTGTTCTTCGGGTCTTCCAGGTACGCGAAGTTATCAACGTCGAAGAACCCCGGGAAGATGGCGCTGGTCCGCGGGTACGGGTACTTGGGCGGGGCCTTCAGGTAGTCGCCCCGGAGCTGGTCGAGCGCGGAGTAGTATCCCGGCCCGGTCGGGGGCACCGAGAAGAACCCGCCCCGGGGGGTCGGCCGCACGCGGGGCACCTTCTTCCAGTCGAACACGCTCGCGCACTCGGTCGCGGCCGGGGGCGGCCCCGGCGGTTCAAGGGGAGCCATCGGCGCCGCTCCCGGCGCGAGCGGCGCCTCCGCGACGGCTCCCGGCGGCGCGGCCCCGGGTAGGCCCGGAAGGTTGGTCGGGGGCGGAGGGCCTTCCGCAGACGCGTGCCCGAAGCCCAACAGGGCAACGATTACACTGGCCCGAGCGGACCCGAGTGAGAACCGGAACATCCTTGTTCCTCGGTTGCGAGTAGTGGTCCCAAAAACCGATTTCTGGGCAACGGTCGTGAGAGAAAAATCGGAAACAGCGGGCGGTTTCAATGACCACAGTGGGCTACGCGCTCGGGTTCGGGCTGCGACTGCGCGGGTCCACCCGCGCAATCGTTACAATGTGGTTTCCCACATACACGAAAATCGGGATTGGGGTCAGAAGAACGCGGCGCGATTTTGCGCCACGGGCCGTCCCGCCGGGGCACGCATGTGTGTGTGAGCCCTCGAAGAAGCACAGCAGGACAGGCGCCAGTGTCGCGCCAGAGGCCACTCGGCATCTGCTCGAATGGGCCGGCTCACACATTCGTGAGCTCGGCGAATCGCCCCGGACCAGGTAGCTCTCCGGTACCACCAACCGGCCACGGACCCGCGGCCGGCAAATGGCTTCGCCTTGCGCGCGAGGTCCGGAACGCGGTCTGGGTCGCGTTCCGGTCGCGGAGGACCGCCCGACCTTCCCCCTCATCGCAGGTCTCGGCGAACCGCAGGCCGCCCCGATCGCTCGGAGACAGCCGTAAACCGAGCCGCCGTTGAGCCGCTCCGGTGCCGTGTACCCGTTCGAAGGCGCGGAACCACCGAGCCCATGCGCCAATCGTGAAAATTATTGCCCGGCGCCGAAACCCGCATCCGCTCGCCGGCGCCCCTCCCCCGGCTCGCGCGTGAGGCGCGGGCAGCCCATTTCGTCTGCCCCTCAATCCTACTCCCCGGCGCGGCACCGAATTCGCGCCGGCGCGTCAGCCCCATTGACACAAAAATAAATCAAACTTTATTCCACTTAGGGAATGAAAAGCGTGCAAAGCTGTGACCGAAACCACGATCTTTCCGTTGCGAGCTCCCCGGGCGCCGGGGGACGGAGCCCGGGGGCGACCGATGAGTGACCTGGACCCACAAGTCAAAGACTTCCTGGCGGAGAGCGCCGAAAACCTGGACCAGCTCGACCGCGACTTCGTGGCGCTGGAGCAGGAGCCCCAGAACCGCGCCCGGCTCGGGAGCGTGTTCCGCACGATCCACACCATCAAGGGCACGTGCGGGTTCTTCGGGTTCGGGAAGCTCGAGTCCATCGCCCACGTCGGCGAGAACCTGTTGTCCCGCCTGCGGGACGGCGAACTGGTGCTCACCTCGGAGAGCACCACGGCCCTGCTCGCGATGGTGGACGCGATCCGCGGGATCTTCGCCAACATCGCAGAAACCGGAGCGGAGGGCACGGGCGACTACACGACCCTCACCGCGACGCTGACCCGGCTCACGGAACAGCCGATGGTTGCGGCCACCGGT
>DASWYH010000978.1:0-2212 GCA_036405095.1 Gemmata sp.
CAGGGCGCGCCGACGCCTCGGCCACGACACGCGGAGCTACCATGACCACCCGCACCGGCATCGTTCGGGCGCTCGTCACCTGCGCCGCGGCGGCCCTGGCCCCGGGCGCGGCACGGGCCGCGCCGCCGCACGTGGTGCTCATCATGGTTGACGACCTGGGCTGGATGGACCTCCGCTGTCAGGGCAACGACCGGCTCAACACGCCCCGGGTCGACGCGCTCGCGAAGCAAGGGGTGCGCTTCACGAATGCCTACGCCGCTTCGCCCGTCTGCTCGCCGACCCGCGCCGCGCTGATAACCGGTCTGGCCCCCGCCCGGTTGCACATCACGCAGCACGGCAAAGACGGCCCGGCGTTCTGGCCGAAGGGCCGGAAGCTCCAACCGCCCGCCGCCGAGCACGTGCTGCCGCTCAAAACCGTCACCCTCGCGGAGCGCCTCAAAGGTGCCGGGTACGCAACGGGGTTCTTCGGGAAGTGGCACCTGTCGGGCGACCCCGACCCCAGAGACCCGGCCGCCGGCGGCCCGGCCTTCTGGCCCGAGCACCAGGGGTTCGATACCAACGTCGGCGGGTGCGGACTGGGCGGCCCGCCCACGTACTTCGACCCGTACCGGATTCCGGCGCTCAAGCCGCGCAAAAAGGGCGAGTACCTGACCGACCGGCTGGCCGACGAAACCGTTGCGTTCATGAAGGAGAACCACAAGAAGCCGATGTTCATCTGCCTGTGGCCGTACAACGTTCACTACCCGTTCGAGGCCCCGGACGACCTGAGCGCGAAGTACAAGGGTAAGGAGGGGCCGGGGCTCAAGAACGCGACCTACGCCGCACAGGTGGAGGCCACCGATCGCGCGATCGGGCGGGTGCTCGACGAGATCGACCGGCTCGGGATCGCAAGCAACACGCTCGTCATCTTCACGAGCGACAACGGCGGGTGGGACGGGGCGACCGATAACCGCCCGCTCCGCTCGGGCAAGGGTGACCTTTATGAGGGCGGGTTGCGCGTGCCGCTGATCGTCCGGTGGCCGAGCGCCGTCGCGCAGGGGAAGCCCGCGGAACCCGGTACGACCAACGACACGCCGGTCGTCAGTACGGATCTGTCGGCGACGGTTCTCGATGCGGCGGACGTGGAACCGGCTCGCAGCGAGCCGTTCGACGGGACCAGCCTCCGCCCGCTGTTCCGGGGCGAGAAGTGGGACCGCGGCGCGCTGTACTTCCACTACCCGCACTTCGCGTGGCACAAGGGGAACCGCCCGGGCGGCGCGGTCCGCTCGGGGGCGTACAAGCTGATCCGCCGGTACGATGACAACTCGCTCGAACTCTTCGATCTCCCGGCCGATCCCGGCGAGAAGTTCAACCTGGCCGCGAAGCGGCCCGAAGTGGCCAAGAAGCTCAACGAGCAGCTCGGGCGCTGGCTCAAGGACACGGCCGCGCAGATGCCCACCCCCGCCAACTGAGCAACGGCCCGCGCCGGCCCGGTGCCGTTTATGCGGCCCCCCCGACGCGCGGGCGGACCGGGTGGGCACTGCGGGACGGCCGCCGGAGTTGCTTCACGACTTCCTTCCAGAAGCCCCACGCGAACCCAAAGTGGATCGCGACGAACACCGCCGGGACGCGGGCGGCCACCGCGAACGGCTTCCCGCGCCCCAGCACCGCGCCCGCGCCGAGGACCACGCCCAAATACAGCGCGACGCTGCCCAGCCACACCCACCCCAGGTACGGCACCACGGCCCCGAGCGCCCCGGCGGCGAGCACCCACACGGCCCACAGGGGCGGCACCAGCGCCGGCACCGACAGCGACTTCGGGTGCTTGAACGCGAGCTTCGCGCGCCCGCTGCCGTACCGCCCGAGCTGGTAGAACAGCGCCCGGAAGCTGGCCCGCGGCTCGTACACGATCTTCACCTTGGGCGTGAAGTAGCACGTGAGCCCGGCGGCGTGAACCCGCTCGTTGAACTCCACGTCCTCGCAGGCGTCGAAGGCCTGGTCGAACAGCCCGATCCTGTGGAACACGGTCCGGGAGTACGCCACCGCGGTGCTCTGCGGCGGGACGAACTTCGGCTCGTTCGAGTAGATGTCGGAGTCCGGGTTGTGCCCCAGCCGGCTGCTCCGCGCGGCGCTCACGGCCCGCTGGAACGGGGTCGGGTCCGGCACGTCCAGGGGCTGCGGGCGCCCCAGCGAGTCCGCGCGGCTCGCCTCGAAGGCGGCAGACAGGTTCTTG
>DASWYH010000979.1:0-3584 GCA_036405095.1 Gemmata sp.
GAGCCGCGCCTGGTCGTCCAGTTCCGGCGCCTGTGCCCGCAGCGCGTCGAGATCGGCCGCGGCCCGCGCGCGGAACGCTTCGAGCTGCTCGCGGGCTTCGTGGTCCGCGGCCAGCGCGGCGGCGCGGTCCGTTTCCCACGCCGATCGGGCCACCGCGAGGGCCTTCCGCTCCGCCGCGACCGCCGCCCCCACGTCCTTCAGCCGGCCCACTTGCCGCGCGAGGGCCTCCTCTTTGTTCGCGAAGTCGGCCGACTGGCGCTCCACGGCTGCCGCGCGGGCGTCGAGTTCCTGGCGGCGGGCGGTGAGGTCGTCATCGTTCGCCTGGCGCGCCGTTTCGAGTGCGGCGCGGGCCGTTTCGAGTGCGGCGCGCTCGGTGGCGACGTGTCGGGCGAGTTCGTCCAGTGCCTTGCCCCGCGCGCCCAGCTCCTCGGCCCGGCGGCGGAGCTGCTCCTGGAGCGCTTGCCGCGCCTCCTCCGACTGCGAAAGGGCCGCCTCGCGCTCGCGGAGCGCCACGCGGTCCGCTTCGAGCCGGCTCTGAAGATCAACGGCGTGCGACATGCGGCCCTTGAGCATCCCCGCCTGCTCGGCGAACTCCGCGGAGCGCGCGTCGAGTTCGGCCTCTCGCTCCTGCAACCGCTTGGCCTCGGCCGCGAGCTGGTCCCGTTGAACGCGGATCTCTTCCAGGCCCGCGGCGAGCAGGGAGTCGCGCTCGTCGAGCCGCCGGCGCTCCTGGTCGGCGTTCTCCTGAACGGCGCTGAGCGCGGCCCGCACCTCCTCCGCCTCTTGAATCCGCCGGCGCAGCTCCGCGAGCGACTCGTCCTCGCGCGCCCGGGCCGCGGCGAGCTGCCACGCCTCGCGCTCCATGTCCTGCCGGCTGCGGTCGAGCTTCGCCCGGAACACCGCGACCACGGCCTGCTGCGCTTCGAGCTGTCCGGCGCGCTCGGCGAGCGCCGCGGACTGCACATCGAGTTCCGCCTTCTGGCGGTCCAGCCGCTCGGCTTCGGCGCGGAGCCGCTCCTGCTCCGCGGTCGCCAGGCGCACCGTCTCTTCCCATTCCAGCGCGTCGTGTTTGAGTTGGTCGAGCCGGGAATCGACCTCCTGGGTGCGCAGCGCGAGGACGCTCTCGGCCTCTTCGAGCGCGCCGCTCCGCCGCTCGAACCGGGTGAGGTCGTCCTGAAAGTGCGCCCGCTCCTGTTCGAACTCGTCGCGGGCCGTCTGAACCAGCGCCTCGCGCTCGGACACGACCCGTTCGCGCGCCGCGAGGTCCGCTTCCCACGACGTGAGCCGGTCCGTATCCGCGCGCGTCTGGGCCGCGAACGTTTCGCGCTCGCGCGCAAAAATGTCGCGGTCGGCCGCGAACAGGTCGCGCTGCCGTGCCAGCTCTTGCGCCCGCACCGCGAGCCGCGTCTGTTCGTCCCGGAGCGCGTGCAGTTGGGGCTCGTGTGCCGCGCGCTCGGCCTCGAACGCCGCCCGCTCGGTCCGGAGCTGCTCGGCCTGGCGCGCCAGCTCCTCGCGCTGGGTGCGGCACTCCTCGACCCACTGCTGGCGCAACCCGGCGAGTTCGGCGCGGGTGCGCGCGAGGTCGGTCTCTTGTGACGCCGTTTCGGAAGCGCGGAGGTCAGCCAGCTCCTGTTCGATCGCGCGCCGCCGGTCGTACCACAGGTTGCGGTCCGCTTCGAGTTCCTCGGCGTACTGGTCGAGTTCGCGCCGCCGGCGGATCAGCTCCTCGTCGCGGCGCTCCCAGGCCGCCCGGCGGTCGGCCTCTTCGGCATCAAGGGCGCGCCGGCGGGCCTCGAGCAGGGCGTACCCCGCGGCAAGATCCGGAACGGGCGGCTCCTCGGGAACGGCGACCGCGAGCGGCACATCGTCGAGCGAAACGAGTTTCGGTGACAGGTAATCCGCCGAGGGCTCCGAACCGATCGGCGAAGGGACGTGCGCGCGGATCGCCAGCCCCGCGATCTCGACCAGGTCGGCGTTATTGAGGGGGACCGCGCCCCCGGTCGGGAGCAGGTCCCCGTTGAGCGTGACCGGCATCGCGACCGCGACCCGGCGCACGCGGGCGCCATCGGGCCGGCGCGTGAACTGCACGGCGACTGCGGGCGCTCCGGGGGTCGTCAAGCGCAGGTCGCACCCGGCCGCGGACCCGATGAGGAACTCTTCGCCGGTGAACTCGTGGCTGACCACGCGCCCGGCCACGGTGCGCACGTCGAACCGGACCCGGGGCAGGTCGGGCCGGTTACCGGGCGTCGGGTTCGGGAGCGGGGCCATCATGGCGGAGTTCCGTCCGCCCGGAATCGTTCCGGGCGCGCGTCCCTGTTGCGGAAGCAGAGGTTGGGGAGATTGGAACGCATTCCGCGCCGGCCCGCAAGCCGAACTGCGCCGGGCCCGGGTCCCCGCCTCGTAGCTTCAATCGATCGGTCGTTGTGGCGCGGGCAGAACCGCCCACGCCAGAAAACAACTTCCGACCCGCAGCCTCAGCGCTGCACCCGCGCGCCGGTCCCGGCGGCGAACGCTTCGACCTCGCCGAGTGTTGCCATCGTGGTGTCACCGTGGTACGTGGTGAGCAGCGCCCCGTGCGCCCAGCCCAGGTTGAGCGCTTCTTGTGGTTGCCGCCCCGCAATCAAGCCGTAGATCGTGCCCGCGGCGAACCCGTCGCCGCCGCCGATGCGGTCGATCACGTCGAGGTGCGCGGTCGGGCTGATGTACCGCTTCCCGTCCAGCCACAGCACCGCGGCCCAGTCGTGCCGGTTCGCCGAGTGCGTCTCGCGCAAGGTGGTGGCGACGAGCTGGATGTTCGGGAACTCCTTCACGGTGCTCTCGATCATCCCGAAGAACACGTCCGGGTTCAGCTTCGATTCCTCCTTCCTCGTCACCTCGGGGCCTTTGATGCCGAGCCCCTTCTGCATGTCTTCTTCGTTGCCGATGAGGCAGTCCACGTTCGCGACGATCTTCCGGAGCGTTTCCACCGCGCGCTTCTCGCCGCCGACCGGTTTCCACAATTTGCCGCGATAGTTCAGGTCGAACGACACGATCGCGCCTTGGGCCTTGGCAGCTTTCATCCCTTCGATAATGAGCTCTGGGTTCGCTTCCGAGAGGGAGGCGAAGATGCCCCCCGAGTGGAACCAGCGGACCCCGCCGGTCATGATGGCCTTCCAGTCGAAATCGCCGACCTTGAGGAGCGAGGCGGCTTCGTTGGCGCGGTTGTAGAACACCACCGGCGCCCGAACGCCCTGGCCGCGGTCGCTGTACACCGTGGCGATGTTCGGCCCGCGGACGCCGTCGTGTTCGAAGTGCTTGTAGAACCCGGTCACGCCCATTTCGCGCACCCGCGCCTGAACCAGATCGCCCACCGGGTAGTTGACCATCGCGGAGGCGACCCCGGTTTTCAGCCCGAAACAGTCCGAGAGGTTCGCGGCGACGTTGTACTCACCGCCCGACACGTGAATATCGAAGGCCCGTGCCTTGCGGAACGGGGTGACGCCCGGGTCGAGGCGGTGAACGAGCGCCCCGAAGGAGAGCAGGTCGAGAGCGCACGCGTCGGTGCGGATGGCGAGAGGCATCGGAACGGAACTCCGGAAACGGGT
>DASWYH010000980.1:0-5064 GCA_036405095.1 Gemmata sp.
AGCGCGCCGGTCAGCCCGGCCGACGCTTCGCCCAACCCCGCGCGAAGATCTGCGTACTGACCGAGCACGTCCGCCGCGAACCGCCGGAACGCCTCCCCGGCGGGGGTCAGCCGCGCGCCCCCGGGGGTGCGGTCGAACAGCCGGCCCCCAACGGATCGCTCCAGTCGCGTCAGGGTCCGGCTCACGGCCGAAACGGTCCGGTGCCCCGCGGCGGCCGCGCGCCCGAAGTGGCACGATTCGGCGAGGTCCAGGAACGTGCGCAGGTCGTCCAGGTGCATGGCGGCTCGGGGGCTCGTGAGCTGTTGCTTCTTACGCAACACATTATTGAGTAGAAGGCGTTGGACGCAACACGCGGGGGCGGGATATCGTTCCCCGCGGAGGACCATTTATGAACGCGACGCTGAACCGCTATTCGTCCCGCATCACGCAACCGGCACGCCAGGGCGCGTCCCAGGCGATGCTCCACGCCGTCGGGCTCACCGACGCCGATCTGAGCAAGCCGCAGGTCGGGATCGGGAGCGTGTGGCTGGAGGGGAACCCGTGCAACGTTCACCTGGCCGACCTGGGGGCGCAGGTCAAGCGCGGGGTCGCGGCGGTCGGGTGCGTCGGGCTGCGGTTCCACACCGCCGGGGTGAGCGATGCCATCTCGATGGGCACCGACGGGATGAGCTACTCGCTCCCGTCCCGCGATCTGATCGCCGACTCGTTCGAGACGGTGGTCGCCGCCCACTGGTACGACGCGGTGGTCGCGGTCCCCGGGTGCGACAAGAACCTGCCCGGTGTAGCGATGGCGCTCGGGCGCCTGAACCGCCCGGGACTGGTGGTGTACGGCGGCACCAGCCGGGCCGGGTGCGCGACGGTCCGCGGGGAGCGGCGGCCCCTGGACGTGGTGTCCGCGTTCCAGTCCTACGGGGAGGCGCTGGCCGGTCGCATCACCGAGGCCGAGCGCCGGCAGATCGTGGCGCGGTCCTGTCCCGGCAAGGGCGCGTGCGGGGGCATGTTCACGGCCAACACGATGGCCGCGTTCGTCGAGTGCCTGGGGCTGGCCCTGCCGTACTCGTCCAGCGCCCCGGCCGATGCGCCCGAGAAGGCCGCGGAGTGCACGCGGGCTGGCGCGGTCGTTCGCTTACTTCTGGAGCGCGACCTCAAGCCCCGCGACATCGTCACCCGGACCAGTCTGCGGAACGCGCTGCGGCTGACCGTCGCGCTGGGCGGTTCCACGAACGCCGTGCTGCACTCGATCGCCATCGCCCGCGCGTTCGGACTGGAGCTGACACTGGACGACTGGCACCGCGCGAGCGCGGAGACGCCGCTGCTGTGCGACTTCCGGCCCAGCGGCCGGTACGTCATGGAGGACCTGCACGCGGTCGGCGGAACGCCCGCGGTGATGAAGCTGTTGCTCGCTCACGGGCTGCTCGACGGCAGCCCGATGACGGTGACCGGGCGGACCGTGGCCGAGAACCTGGCGGACCTTCCCGAACTGTCGCCCGGACAGGCGGTCGTCCGCCCGCTCTCGGCCCCGCTGAAGCGGGACGGTCACATCCGGGTGCTCCGCGGCACCCTGGCCCCGGGCGGCGCGGTGGCCAAGGTCACCGGCAAGGAGGGCACCCGGGTCACCGGTCCGGCGCGGGTGTTCGACTCGGAAGAGGACATGCTGCACGGGTTGGAGGCCGGGCGGATCGCGCCGGGCGATGTGGTGGTGATCCGGTACGAGGGGCCGCGGGGCGGTCCCGGGATGCCGGAGATGCTGGCCCCGACCGCGGCGCTCGCCGGGTGCGGGCTGCTGAACGACGTGGCGCTGGTGACCGACGGCCGGTTCTCGGGCGGGAGCCACGGGTTCATCGCCGGTCACGTCACCCCGGAGGCGGCCGACGGCGGGCCGATCGCACTGGTCCGGGACGGGGACCGGGTGCTGATCGACGCGGAACGTAACACCATCGACCTGCTGGTCGAGCCGGCCGAGTTGGGTCGGCGCCAGGCCGCCTGGGTGCGACCTCCTGCGCGGGTCGCGAGCGGCGCGCTGGCGCGGTACGCGCGAACGGTCCGCAGCGCTACTGAGGGGTGTGTGACGGACGAGTGACCGGCCGCTGGGGCTCGGAGCCGCACACCAGAAACCGGCCGCGGTCGGTCGATTCCTCCGACCGCGAGCAACTGCGGTTCGCAACAAAAGCACGCGGCCCGCCGTAACAATGCGTTACGGCGGGCCGCGTGTTGAGTTGGGGAACTAGGATTCGAACCTAGACTAAGTGAGTCAGAGTCACTCGTGCTACCGTTACACCATTCCCCAATTCCGTTCGGACCGGGGTGGCACGATAAGTTGAACTATAACGCCTGTTCGCCGGGCCGGCAAGGCCGAGACGAAAACCTGCGCACGCGAAACGTGCGGCGCGCCCCCGGCCCCCGGATCCCCGCTCCCCGGTCGCGGGTCGTTGGACCTTTGCGAGCCGCGATCGCAAGGGACCGAGAGGGGGGCGCACCCCGAACGTGGAAAGGCCCGTTCCGGTGCGTAGGTTGAGGGCACCACTCCAGGAGGCGCGCTATGGCAGGGTCATGGGTCGTTGAAGGCACGATGGAGAACTTCCAGCGGGTCGTGATCGAGGGCTCGCGCGAGCGCCCGGTGGTCGTGGACTTCTGGGCCGAATGGTGCCGCCCGTGCCGGACGCTGGCCCCGCTCCTCGAAAAGCTCGCTGCGGAGATGGACGGCGGGTTCCTGCTCGTCAAGGTCAACACCGACGAGCACCCCGACCTCGCCCAGGCGTTTCAGGTCGAAGGCATCCCGGCCGTGTTCGCGGTCCGCGACGGGCAGGTGGTGAACCACTTCACCGGGCTGCTGCCCGAAGGGGAGCTGCGCGCGTTCCTGGACGCCCTCGGCGGCCCCGCCGGGCCGAACGAGCCGACCGCGCTCGACCGGGCGACCGAGCTGGAACGCACCGACCCCGGTGCGGCGGGTGAGGCGTACCGCGCGATGCTCGCGGCGGCCCCCCACGACCCGGCGGCGCGCGTGGGGCTCGCCCGAGTGGTCCTCGCGCAACCCGGACGCGAGGCCGAGGCCCGGGCGCTCCTCACCGGCGTCGAGTTCGGTGATTTCGCGGCCGAAGCGCACCGGCTCACCGCGGTCCTCGGGCTCCGTGACGTTCCGCACACCGACGCGGACCTCGCCGCGGCCCGGACCGCCGCCACCCCGGACGGGCGGATCGCCTGCGCCCGGGTGCTGGCCGCCCGCGGCGACTACACCGGGGCAATGGACCTGCTCCTCGCGGTCGCGGACGACGACCGGCAACTCGGGCGCACGACGGTCCGGGAGCTGATGGTGAAGGTGTTCGAGGTGATCGGCCCGCGCAGCCCGCAGGCCGACGAGTACCGCCGGCGGCTCCAGAACCTGCTGTACTGAACCGGGCCGGTGCGAGCGGCGCCCGTGCGCCACGGACACTGGCCCGCGGTGATATTCCCTTGCGCACCAGCGAGCGCGCCGGGCACCGAACGGCGCTCTCTGCGCGGCCCTGTCGGGCGGAGGCGGCTCACGGGCTTCACGCGCCTGTGCGCGGCACTGCTGTCCGTCCGTGTGGCGGTGCTCACCCCGGTTGCCGGGGGCCACTTCCGGCACCAGGCGCCGGAACCCCCGAGCTTTTGCGACCACGCCGGTTGGCCGCCCGTTACCGCGATTCTGGGGGGCTCATCTCTCGGAACCCGGGTAGCGCTCCGCGACCAACCGAATGAGCCCGAACAACAGGAAGAGGGCGCCGGGAGCGCCAAACACTACCGTCAAGGGTCCGGAGTTCGAGAGGTAATCCCAGCCCCCGAGCCCTGCGAACACCAATCCCATGACGAGGAGCAACAGGCCCGAGGACCGGGTCTGGGAGTTGGCCGTCCGCATCACCCGGGCGTTGTTGGTCACCATGCGGTCCAGGAGCAGGACCCGCTCCCCGCACTTGTCGTCGCGGCACGCCAGCCCGACACCGGTGTCGCTCGCGCAGTCCGCGCACACCCCCTTGCCGCACGACTTACACAAGCCAACGGCCGCGGACCCGCGGTGGGCGAAGCACTGCATTGTCGTTCCCCCAGAGGCGCCCGTGCCGGGCCGAACGGTGAGCCTGTAACATTACCCCCGCCAGGTGCGCCCGTCGAGGGGCGGATTCTGGCACCCGTGGTCAGCGGTCCATGGTTCCAAGTGGTCCGTGGTCCGTGGTCGGTACGGGCTTCACCCCAGTCCGCGTGCCCTCGAAATCCCGTGGCTCGGTTCTCGTCTGTTTTGGCAACTGCGCACTGAGCACTGAGCACTGACCACGGAACACTCGGAACCACGGACCACGGGGACCCGGTCCGGGTTCCCCTCCTTCCGTCACAGCCCGCTGTGTTTCGCCTGCTGGAGGTGCAGCGCGACCTTCGCCGCGACCGCTTCCGCTTGCTCCACGCAGTCGGCCATCGCCACGCCGCGGTACGCGTTGCCGGTCAGGAACAGCCCGGGGTGCCGGGCGGCCAGCGCGTCGATGCGCGCGACCCGCTCCAGGTGCCCCAAAACGTACTGCGGGATCGCGTTCGGCCAGCGGATGATGCGCCGGAACACGGGGTCGCCGGTCACCCCCATTGCGAGCTTGAGTTCCGCGTGAACGGCCCTCGCGAGCTGGTCGTCGGGCCACTCGACCTGGTCCGCGCGGTGGACGCCCCCGCACAGCGCCCGCCAGAGCACGAACCCCTGCGGGGCGCGGTCCGGGAAGATCGACGAGCACCACTGTACCCCGAGCAGGTCGCGCCGGGTGTTCTGCGGGGCGATGTACCCGAACCCGTCGTGCTTCCCGGGGCAGTGGTCGGCGCGATACCCCAGCGCGACGACCGCGATCCGGTTGTACGGGATCGCCGCCATCTCGGCGCTCAGCTCGGGGTTCAGCTCCGCGACGATGCCCGCCTGTTCATACGAGGGGCACGCCAGCACCACGGCGTCCGCGGACCACGTGTACCCGGACTGCCCGTGAACGGTCCACGGGGCGACCCCGGCCGCCTCGGACACCGCTTCGACCCGCGCGCCGCACCGCAGCCCGCTCCCGACCTGCGCGGCGAGGGCGTCCA
>DASWYH010000981.1:0-9738 GCA_036405095.1 Gemmata sp.
GGATGCTACCCGAACGCGGGCACCGGGGCAACACATTCGGACATGAACACGGAACGGCCCTGAACCGGCCCCACCCCGGCCGGGTGCGTGTCGCGCACCGGGGCACAACACGTACCCGGCCGGAGCGGTCCCCTCTCGCACAGGCAACCCGCGCCCGCATCCTGGGGACATGCCACACACTCCCCCTTCAGCCGCCCCGAGAGCCCGGCGCCCCAAACCGGCCGGCACACCCGCCGACGTGGCCACGTCCGAGGTCCACTACAGCGCCGACGAGGTCGAGTTCCTGAACGCGGTCCAGGCGTACCAGAAGCGCACCGGGCGCAAGTTCCCCACCCTCAGCGAGCTGCTCGCCATCGTGCGCGCGCTGGGCTACCACAAGGGGCCGCCCGAGGAAGGCGGGAAGTAATGGGGACGCGCGCCCGGAGGCACCTGCGGAAACCGGCCCTGAGCGCCCGCGAGGTGCGGTTCTGTGCCCTGTTCGCCGAGTACGGGAACGCCACCCGGTGCTACCTGGACGCCGGGTTCCCCGAGGACGGCACCGCCGCCGCGATCACCAAACGGGCCGCCCGGCTGCTCCGCCGGGCGCCCATCGCGGACTACATCCGCACCCTACAAGCGAGCGCCGCCGACGCCGCCAAGGCCACCGTGGAGACCATCGCCCAGGGGCTCCTGCGGTCGGCCAACAAGGACCTGCGCCGGCTGTACGACCACCAGGGGCGCCTGCGCCCGCCCCACGAGTGGCCCGACGAGCTGGCCGCGGTCATCGAGGCCGTGGAGACCGAGGAGCGGTTCGAAACGGTCGAGTCCATCGACCCGGACACGAACAAGACGGTCCGCCGGAGGGAGCTGGTGGGGTACGTCCGCAAGGTGCGCACCACGAACCGGACCGAGGCCCAGAAGGTGCTGAGCGCGTGGCGCCGGATGACCGGCCCGGACGTGCCCCGCCTGGAGGTGCTGCTCAATGCGCTTCCCCCCGATGTGGCCCGGATCGTCCGGAACGCCCTCCTCCTGGCCCTACCGGTACAGCCCGGCGGAGATCCGCCAGGCGCTCCGGAGCAGCTCCCCGGCGGGACCGTCGGCGGGGACGCCCGGATGGACGCCGTCTGAGGACTGGATCGACCCGTCGTTCGATCTGTTCGGGGGCGCCGCCGCGGGGTTCAACTCGCGGGCCGAAGAGCTGCTCCTGGCCGGCCCGGCCGGGACGGGCAAAACCCTCGCCAACCTGCTCCGCGTGTACTGGGTGTGCCGCAAGTACCCGGGGGCGCGGGTGCTGATCGTCCGCAAGACCCGCGAGAGCCTCACCGAATCGGTGCTGGTGACGTGGGAGCGGGACGTGCTCGGCCCGTGCCACCCGATCCTGACGCGGAACCCGATCCTCCGGCGGGTGCGCCAGAGCTACCGGTTCCCGAACGGGTCCGGGGTGGTGCTCGGGGGCATGGACAAGCCGGACAAGGTGCTCTCCAGCGAGTTCGACCTGATCTACTGCCCCGAGGCCACCGATTTAGCGATTGTGGACTGGGAAACGCTGGGCGGGCGGCTCCGCGCCGGTCGGGTGCCGTACCAGCAGCTCATCGCGGACTGCAACCCCACCACCCCGCACCACTGGCTGTACAAGCGGTGCGTGTCCGGCGCGTGCCAGTTGGTCACCACCACCCACCAGGACAACCCCCGGTACTACGACCGGGCCGCGGGCGCGTGGACCCCGGCGGGCGCGCAGTACCTGGCGCGTCTGGAGCGCATGACGGGCGCCCGCCGGGACCGGTTCTTGAAGGGCCTGTGGGTGGCGGCGGAGGGGGTGATTTACGACTACGACCCGGCGCGCCACCTGCTCCCCCGTGGGTACCCGATCCCGCGCGAGTGGCCCCGGGTGTGGGGTATCGACTGGGGCAAGACGGCGCCGACGGTGCTGGGGGTGTGGGCGATCGACACCGAGGGGCGCATGTACCTGACGCGGGAGGTGTACAAGACGCGCCTGCGCCCGGACGTGCTGGGCCGGCGCGCGCGGGAGTGGGTGGAGAGCGGGCTGGAACCGCGCCCGCGGGCCATCGTGTGCGACCACGACACGGCCCGGGAGGGGTATCAGGACGGGTTCGAGCGGGCGAGCGGGCTGGTGCTGGAGCTGGCGGACAAGGCGGACCGGAAGAAGGGGATCGAGGCGTGTCAGGCGCGGTTCGACCCGGGGGCCGACGCGCGCCCGCGGGTGTTCTTCGTGGAGAGCGCGCGGGAGCACCCGGCGGACCGGTTCCTGGCGGACGCGGGGGAGCCCACGTGCGGGGTGGAAGAGCTGGTGGTGTACGTGTGGGACGCGAACTTCCTGGCCGACGAGCCGATCGCCGAGCGGGACCATTTCTGCGACCAGATGCGGTACGTGTGTCGGTTCGTGGAGACGCACGGGGTGGGCGCCCCGGACGACTACGCCCCCGGCGCGGCCGAACCGCTGCTGCCGAGCGAGTACGAGCGGGAGTGAAACCGGTTCCAGTCGTTTCAAGTGTTCAGTACGGCCTCGACTCCGTTCGCGACCCCTGCGAACCCCGGTGTTTGCTTCTCGTCTGTTCGACTCACGGATAACGGACCACGGACCACTTGAAACGACCGGACCCGAGTTGGGGCGGCGGCGGGTGTGGGCGTTCCACCTCTCCCCCAACGCACTTGGGGGAGAGGCCACCGTCTTGTCGGAGCCGACATGCCGGTGGGTGAGGGGCACCGACGCGCATCGCAGATGAGCCATGCCGCGCGAACCCGGTGCCGGAACCCGCGGCCCGACGCAACCTCAGCGGGGGACACGTGCCGCCCCTCACCCGCCGAGCGGGGGCGATGCCGACACGCTGGCGACCTCTCCCCCCGATGCGGGGGCGAGGTAAAGCGCCCCGGCACACCGCACGCGCCACATACCCACTGAACTTCGGCGGCGACGGGTTGGGGCGAAGGGGGTCACGATTTCGCACAGGAAGCGCGCGGGGCACCGGTAATCAGGTCCACATCGAAATGCGCCACGCGCGCGTTCCCGCCCTCCGGGTCGGGCCACCGGAACCACCCGCCCCACGGGCCGCCGACCTGCTCCCGGGCGCGCGTGTGGACCCGCGCCCACTCGTACCCGCCGGGGCCGTCGCCCTGGTGCAACTCGATCACCTGGTACAGCCCCGGCATCGACTCCGGGCGCGCGTCGGCCCCGGCCCCGAACGCGCCCGCCCCGAGCACCACCAGCCCGGGCCACCGGAACGGGTTGACCGCCGGGTTCGCCTCGTGAACGTCCCCGTGCAGCACGAGCCGCACCCCCGCTTTCGTGAGGTGCCCCACGGGCGCTTCGTCCGCCATCCCGTCGGGGTGCAGCATGGCGTGGTGCCACACGGCCACCCGTAGCGGCTCACGCGGGCTCGGGTGCTCCTTCCGGTGCTTGTCGGCCGCGTTGATGCCCTTCATCAGTGCCGCGCCGTGAAGCCCGCTCCGCTTGCGGTCCGTCTGGTCCACGGCCCACGCCGAGTTGAACGCCAGGAACTGGATGTGGGTGTTCGCCGCCGGGAACCCCTGCCCCTGCCCCTCCGGGGGCAACGGGTACGGCTGCTGGAACAGCGGGTGGTACAGGTGATCGGAGAACGGCTTGAACCGCTTGGGCCACGTCTTCGGGTTGCGCGCCAGGAACCCACCCTCCTTCGCGACGTACTCGCCGGGCTTCAGCCCTTCATCGGTGAACTCCCACTTGTAGAATGACCCGTCGTCTACGACGTCGTGATTGCCGGGTACAAGAACCACGCGCTCGATCGAGATCCCGAGCCGCTCGCGGAGCGCCGACACGAACTCGCGGGCCGGGTGGAACGCCCCCGCCTGCCCCTTGTCGATGAAGTCCCCGCTGACGACGAGGTGGTGGACCACGTCGCACCCCAGGTCCGGGTGGCACAGGTCGTGGAGCAGCGCGTCGAGGTGGGGCGCCCAGTTGGTGCGGGCGGTGAAGTGCAGGTCGCTCAGGTGCAGGATGCGCACGCGCGTCGCGCCCGTGCTGCCGGCGCCGGGCGCCCCGGGGGTCGCGTTCGCCACCCGGGCGGCCCGCTCGCTCTCGGCACGGATGTCCCGGGCCTTCAGTTGTGCCTCGCGCCCGATCGCCGAGCCAACGATGTCGCCCCGGATGTCGAACCGGTCGCCGGTGTGAATCTGAATGTTGATCGAGCGCTCGTCGAGTGGGTCGCCGGCCACGGCCGAGATGACCGCCTTGGCGGTGAGCGCGTCGAGCGTGAGTTGTTCCTTGATCTGCTGGCGCAGGGCGAACACCTTGGCGTCGGTCTGCGGGTCGCGTTTCCTTGCCCCGGCCACCCCGTCCGCAAGTACCCCCTCACTGATCGGCGTGACGTGATCGCACACGCACCGCACATCCGACCGACCGAGGGCGATGCGATCCCGTACCGTCTCTTCGGTAATCACCCGCCCGCACGCGGCGCACTTGATGGCCCGGCACTCGGTGACTTCCACCCCGTGTTCCCGGAGGTGCGCTTCCACGTAGGCGGTGAACTCGTCCCGGCGGCCCTGTGCCGTCTTCGGGCCGAAGAACAGTTCGATGTGGGCGAGCCCCCCGTCCCGGCGGAGCCGGCGCAGCCCGCACAGCCCGCGGTCCGGGTCGTCGAACTCGGCGCGCCCGGGCGAGAGCCGGCCGGGGCCGAACGGGTGCAGCACCATCAGCCCGCCCACCAGCGACGCGAACACGTTATCAATGGTGCCGGTGAAGTCGTACCAGATGGAGACCGTATGCGCGAGCTTTTCCGCTTCGGTCTCGTTCGGCGCCTCGGGGAACAGCGTTGGGAAGACGAGCAGGCCCTGGTGTCGGAAGCAGACCCCGTGGCGGATCATCAGTTCGGTCACGCACTCCAGCACCACCCGCTCCTGTTCCCAGGGCAACCGGGTCTTCGGCTCGATCCCGGGGAGGGCTTTTTGGCGGGTGCCCAGATCGGTTTCCGGGAGCGCCGGGACGCCGCGCGGGTTGTTGCGCGCGAGCAGCACCAGCGCCGCCGCGTACTGCTCGACCACGTCCACCCGCAGGACCAGCGCTTCGTCTCCGTCCTTGGTCTGGGTCTTGGCGAGGAGCCCCTGCCCGGCGAGTTGGTCGGTGACCGCGCGGGCCGCATCCTCGGCGAAGATGTCGTGGAACTTCGCGCGCAGCGTATCGTTGAACGCGCGCAGGGTCACAACCACTTCGCCCGCCGTTCGGTGTGCGTCCACCTGCTCGCGGATGCGCTGGAACAGCTCCGGGCGAGTGGTCTGCCCGAGTGACCAATCGATCGCTTTGGCGAGCGCGGCACGTAGTTCTTCAACCCCGAAACCGGTCAGTCCGCTGGTGGGGAAGAACTCCTGGAACCCACACGCGAAACAGAGCTTGTCAACCGCAGCGCGGTCGATGAGGTTCACTTTCGCGGCGTCGTCCACCTGTGCGCCCACGAGGAACTTGACGACGGGGCGGGCGCCCGTCTGCTTGCCGAGGCGCAGGTTCCACGCGCGGGCCTGATCGCGTTCGGCGCCGCTGCGTGTGGGGTCGAACAGGATGAGCGCGAGTGCGGTATCGTGCAGGAACATCTGGTGAACGAGCTGGTATTCGGGCTGCCCGCCGAAGTCCCAGAAGAACACTTCCCGATCTTCGCCGGGCGGTGCGGTGGCGCTGGCGTGGAACGCCCCGGCGGGCTTCTTCCAGATGCGCATCCCGTGTGTGGTCCCCAGGTCCCCTTCGGCGAGCCGCTGCCCGGTGACCAGTTGCGACGCGAGGCACGACTTGCCGACGTTGCTGTCGCCCAGGAGGACCACCTTGGCCGACGTGTACGCGGTGGCCGGCGCGGCCGGGGCGCGCCCCAGGATGAGGTCGATGTCCAGGTCCCAGATGCGGACCGAGCTGTCCCGATCGGTGAAGGTGGCCAGCACCGGGCGCGACGGGTGGAACATCAGGCTCGGGCACCAGAAGCTGCTCGCCCCCTCGGTGAGGGCGGCGACCTCCGCCCACGTGTCCCCGCGCCAGAGCCGGATCGTGTCGTCGAAGGACTTGGACGCCAGGAGCCGCCCGTCCGGGGACCACGACACGCCCATGACCCCGCCGGTGTGCCCCTCCAGGGTGCGCACGTGCCGGCCGGTTTCCGCGCTCCACACCCGCACCGTACCGTCCCCCCCGGCCGAGGCCAGGAGCCGCCCGTCCGGGGACCACGCCACCTCGCAAACCGTCTCGACGTGCCCGATGAGGGAGCGCACGAACGTGTCGGGGCCGTCCCCCCACAGTTGCACGATGCCATCGAACCCGGCCGAGGCCAGGACCCGCCCGTCCGGGGACCACGCCACGGCTACGACCCCTTCGGTGTGCCCGGTCCGGGTGCTCACGTGCCGGCCGGTCTCCGCGTTCCACACCCGCACCGTTCGGTCGTACCCGGCCGAGGCCAGGAGCCGCCCGTCCGGGGACCACGCCACGGCTACGACCCCTTCGGTGTGCCCCTTGAGGGTGCGCACGTGCTGGCCGTCTTCGGCGTGCCACACGTGGATGTCCTCATCGAACTCGGCCGACACCAGGAACCGCCCGTCCGGGGACCACGACACCGCGTAGACCGAACGGGTGTGCCCCTTGAGGGTGCACAGGACCTGGCCGGTCTGCGCGTCCCACACCCGCACCGTTCCGTCCTGGGACGGCGTGGCGAGGAACCGGCCGTCCGGCGACCACGCGAGCCGACCGATCCAGCCCGTGTGCCCGCGGAGCGTGTGCCGGAGCGTGAACCCGGGCGGCACATCCAGCGCCTTTGGGGGCTTCGGTGGGGGCGGGGCCTCGGGTTGTGGAGCCGGCTGCTTCTTGTCCATCGGGCGAGCCCTCGGGTGCGCGATCCGCCCATGTTGACCGAACGCGGGTGCGAACGCAAGCGCGGCGCGAAGAACCCCTCCCCCCGGCCCCCTCCCCTAAAAAGGGAGGGGGAGAAAGGCAACCGCCCCCCCGGCCCCCTCCCTGCAGGGAGGGGGAGGAAGGCACCCGCGCTCAGCCCATCGGATCCGGGGCGCGGTTCCGCAACCTCTTCTCTCCCCTTCCCTTCAGGGAGGGGGCCGGGGGGTAGGTTCTCTTCCGCCCCTTCCCTGAAGGGAGGGGGCCGAGGGTCGGCCCCCTCCCCCTTTCACGTGCGACTCACGCGCTCGCACGTCCCCCTTACGCGCTTTCGACGCGCGCCTGTCACGACGCCTTCCGTCACCTTTGACATCATTTCGTCCGTGGCGACCGCGTGACCGTCGGTCGGCCGCGGTGCGGTGCCCGTACCCGAACCCGGGCGAAGCGGGGCCGCGCCACTTCCCCGCCGGAGGGTGCGCCATGACCGTTACCGATCCCGACAGCGCGGCCGTGCTGGCCGAGACCCGCGCCACGGTCGCGGACATCGCCGCACGGGTGAGCGGCGGCGCCGCCACCCCCAGCGCCCGGCGCAAGGTGCGGCGCTGGATCGAAACGGGCGTCACGGTGCGCGGGCGGGTGGTGCGGTTACAGGCCGTGCGCCTGGGCGGCCGGTACGTCACCAGCGCCGAGGCGTTCGCCCGGTTCACCCGCGCGTGTACCGCGCCCGCCCCCGGAACCCGGAACGACACAACCAAGGAGGACGAGTGACCAAGTTGCAACAACACGTGCTGACCGCGTTCGCCGACATGGGCGCCCCGGCGAGCACCTGGGAAGCGCTCGGCGCGGGCACCCCCGCCGGGACTAGCGACGCGCTCCACGCCCTGCTGGGCGCCGGGCTGCTGCTCGCGCTGCCGTACCGCGAGACCCGGGACCGGCACGGGGGCACCCGGTTCCGCGTGACCCGGTCCGGGCTCGTGGCCCTGGGGCGCCCGGCGCCCGGCACCCACACCGGGGGCCGGGCGCGCGCCACGGGCACGCACTTCAAACACAGGAGGTGAACCGTGATCGCAAACGGCCAACCGGTTCCGCGGGAGCGGATCACGGTGGACGAGACCGGGGCCACGGTCGAGCTGCCGGCCCCCGCGACGACGCTGCGACTGTCGCGCCGGTTCCTGCACGACCTGCGCGCCGCCATCGAGTGCGCGGCGCTGGCGGGCGCCGAGGGCACCGGCCCACCGGCGGCGCTCTTTTCGACGGCCGCGCAGGAGGGCGACTGATGCGCCCGCCCGCGTGTGACGTACCGGCCCCGGAGCCGTGCGCGCGGTGCGCGGGCGCCGGCGCCGACCCGGACCCCACTGACGCGCCGTGCACCCGGTGCGCGGGGGGCCGGTGGGAGTTCGCCCGGTTCGACCTGCCCCCGAGCCGCACCTTCGAGCTGCGGCGGGTGCGGTACGAGCCCCGGGCCGACGGCACCGGGCGGCTGTGCGTGTGGCTGCTCGCGAAGCGGACCGGGTGGCGGGTCGCGCCCCCGTGGGTCGAGTACGGGGTGCGCGAAACCGCCCCGGACGCGGGCCGCCGCTCGTTCCTGGTGGACAAGCTCGGCACCGGCCGGGTCCACCGGGTGTTCCTGGGGGCCGCCGCGTGGTGCGGGTGCGAGGGGCGCACGAACCGCACCAGCGCGAAGGCGAACCGCGCGGCCCGCGCCCGCGGCGCGCCGGTGTACCCCACACACGGGTGCGTCCACCTGGACGCGCTCGCGGCCCTGGCCGCCGGGGGCTGGCTCGATCTCACGAACCCACAGGAGACGAACGGATGGACCCGTTAACCGACGCGCTGGTGGAAGCCGACGGGGCCGCGACCGAAGCGGCCGAGGCGCTGGAGCGCCTGCGGGACGCGCTCCAGCGGTGCTACGACGCGGCCGGCGCCCGGCGGCTGCCCCTGGCCCACGACCTCGGGCCGCTGGTGACCCGGGTGGAGCGCATGGGGCCGGAGGTCGGCGGCGTGAAGCGGCTCATCGGCCCGCACGCGGAGCTGGCCCGGGCCGAAGGGTGCCCGGGGTGAGCGCGGCGGGGCGGGCCACGCGCGGGCCGGATTCGACCACACGGAGGGCGTCATGAAAGGGCGGAAGAAGCGCGCGGGCACGGTGCCGGCGGAGTACGCGAAGGGCTACCGGCTCGCGGACCACCGGGTCGCCCCGCGCCGGTGCCTCGGGCCGTGCGGCCAGGTGTTCCCGAGCAACGGACCGGGCAACCGGATCTGTCCCGAGTGCGCGGCCGTCAACAACGGGCTGCTGCTGTCCCGGCGGCAGTCCTGACCCGCGGTCCGGGGGGCCGGGAACGGGCGCCGGTTTTTCAGGTGTCGCAGGGGTGAACCGACCAACATCAGCGGCCCGCCGGTCCTTGGGGAAGGAGCTGCCGGCGGGCCGCCCGGAGCAACCAGCTATGAGTGTTTCGTCTTTCGAGGGTGACGCGCTGTACGTGGTGCAGGTGCGGCACGGGGACTCGTACCGCGAACAGGTGGGGTCGTGCGAGTTCCCCGACTTTTTCGGCGCCCGGGAGTGCGCCGGGCGGCTCGCGCGCTGGCTCGCCTGGGGCCATGACTACGGGGTGCCGCCCGACGCGCTCGACCTGCCCGACGAACTGGGCGCACAGGGGATCGACCCGCGCGCGTGTGTGGTCGAGGTGGTGCGGCTCCCGGCGGCCGGGCCGGGCCGGTACGACGCGCTCGGAACGGTGCTGTGTACGGTCGCGGACCACAACGACGACGACCCCGACGACGCGGACGTGGTCCTGGAGCCGACGGACCTGGCCGACGGGTCGGCGGTAACGGTCCGGGTGCCGCTCCGCTGAGGTACACGCCGGGCGATGGTCGGGTGCGGTAACCGTTCCGGACCGCGCCGGCGGGGTCGTGCC
>DASWYH010000982.1:0-2238 GCA_036405095.1 Gemmata sp.
TGACCACTGACCCTTGACCACTGAAAACTGACCACTGAAAACTACTGGGCTCCCGTAGCTTCCAGTTGGTTGTGTGGGGCGCGTGGCGTGCCGGCTTGTTTCCACCTCGCCCCCAAGTTCGTTGGGGGAGGGGTGGAATACCCGCGCCCTCTGCCGCCCGGCTTGGGAACGACTGAGGGCAAACGGAACCGGCTCCACTTCCCACCGGGCCGTTTCGCGTTTCACATGGGCCGAACCGCTCCCGTCGCGGGCACTCCGGGTTCGTCCACCGCCCAAAAGCGATCTCTGCGGAGCCCCGCTCGGTTCCGGGCTCCGGTTGTGCCTTGCGTGATCTCGCCAGATTCGCTATTAACCCCGAGCTGTTGCCGAACGGTGCGACCGGATCGGCGGCAAACGCGCTCCGCGCCTTCAGGCTCTCCCCCCGAAGTGCCGATACTCGACGGGACCGGCCGCGGTGGGGCAGGGTACGGTTCGCGGAAACGAGACGGGCGCGCTTTGGAAGGCCGCACGCTCCCCGAGAGGCTGAGATGGACGCAGCACTAACGTGTCTCTCGCTGTTCACCTACTGGCTGGTGCTCGGGTACGCGTTGACCAGCCGGCTCCTCCCGGGCCGACAAGCGGTCCCCGGTTTGCTCCTCGCGCCGGCGGTCGGGCTGGCGGTAACGGAAGTGACCCTGTTCGCGGCGATGCGGCTCGGCGCGATGCCCGATGTCGTGGCCGCGCCGATCGTTCTGAGCCTGTTCCTGGCGGCGTGCGTGTCCCTCCTGGTTTCGCGCCCCCCCGTGCCGGTGCGCCGGTTCGCCCCTTTTCTTGTCGTCTTGCTGGCCGCCTACCTGCTGGACGGGTGGCCGCAGCTCCAGCACGGGTACCAGTGGCTCGGGTTCGCCAGCGACGACATGAGCAACTACTGCATGCTCGCGGTCGGCTACGGCGACCACGGCACGTTGCGCACGTCCCGCGACCTCGAGGAACTCACGGCCGGGGTCGATTACACCCAGGTGGTCCGGATCCAGTTGGTGGAGATGCGGTGCCGGCTCGGCGCCGAGCTGTCGCTGAACGCGCTGGGCGCGGTGACCGGGCGCCAGCCGGTCGAGCTGTGTATGGCGCTGGCGCTGGCCATGCACCTGACCCTGGTCTCGGCGACCGGGTTCCTCGCGCACCGGTACTGCCGCGCCCGGTGGGTCGCGCTCGGGGCGGCGGCGTTCATGGCCGTCTCCGCCCCGTCCGCGTTCGGCATCCTGGACCAGATGCTCGGGCAGGTGGGCGGGCTGGCGCTGCTGTGCGGGTGCGTCGGTGTCCTGGGCCGCCCGGCGCACCGGCTGCCCGCCGCGGGGCTGGTCCGGCGGGCGCTCCTGGGCGGTGCCCTCATGTCCGGGCTGCTGCTGCACTACCCCGAGGTGCTCCCGTTCCTGGTGGCGGCGCTCGGCGGGCTGGTCGGCGTCGGGGTGCTGCGCGGGCGCCCGGAGCGGCGCCGCACCGCGGTCATCGCCGGCGCCGCGGCGCTGGGGGTCGTTCTGCTCGGGGCGTTCGGCGTGGCGACGATGCACTTCCTGGTGGAGCAGATCTTCGTCGCCCAAAAAGACAACGTGCTGCACTTCTACCACCAGGTGTACAACACCGGGCACGGGGTGCTCCTCTTCTGGGGCGCGCGGACGCGGGTCGACACGATCCTGGCCGACGACCCGGCCGGGCTGTGGGCCTGGACCGGGATCGGGGTCGGGGCCGCCGCGCTCGCGGCGTACCTGGGCGCCGCGGTGGTGGGGTCGTGGCGCCGCCGCCCGGCCTGGCTCGCCCTGGGCGCGATGCTGGCGGCGACCGGCCTGCTGGTCTACGGGCGGTCGTGGTTCGGGGTCCACAAGATGACCATGTACGTCCAGCCGTTCGTGGCGGTCGCCCTGGTCGGGTCGGTCGTCACGGCCCGGTGGCGGGCGCCCCGCGCGGCGGCCGCCGCGTTCCTGCTCGCCGTGTTCGGGGTCAACGCGGTGATGCAGTACGAGTACCTGAGCGACAGCAACAGCGAGGCCAGCCGGTGCCAGCTCGCCGGGGCCTCGCGGAGCGGGCTGACGAACGAGTTCCGGGACGTGGCGGCGGCCCCGGCCGACCGGTTCTGGGTGACCACGGAGAACGCGCTCCTGTCGCGGTTCCTGGTGGTGCCGGTGCGGGGCAAAGAAACGGTGTTCACGACGGGGCGCATGTTCAGCGACCAGCCGACCCAGCAGGTCTTCGTCCCGCTGGAGG
>DASWYH010000983.1:0-2430 GCA_036405095.1 Gemmata sp.
CGGGAAGCAAGAAGCGAGCCCCGGCGCTCCGGCCGGACCACCGGGGCCTACTGATTTCGGCGCGACGGGGGCCGGGCGCCGGTCGGCACCCGCCGCTCCTGTTCCGTCACTGAAAACGATGCACTGGTTCTATCTCATCGCCGCGGGCTGTTTCGAGTGCGCGTTCACCACCTGTCTGAAGCTCTCGGACGGGCTGACCAGGGTCGGTTGGACGATCGCGTTCGTCCTGCTGTCGGTCGTGAGTTTCGGGCTGCTCACCCTGGCGGCGCAAAAGGTGTCGCTGGGCACGGCCTACGCGGTGTGGACCGGGATCGGTGCCGTCGGAACCGCGCTGGTCGGGATCATCTGGTTCAAAGACCCGGCGACGTTTTGGCGCCTGTTCTTCTTGGCCGGCCTGATCGGCTGCCTGGTCGGGCTGAAACTCGTGTCGCCGGAGAAGGAATGAAGCGGGTCCGTTCGTCCGCGGACCGGCCCCGATCCGGCGATGATGCCCCCGCTTCCCGTTTGGTGGGGAACCCGGGGCCGGCCCAGTGGCGGTTGCGGCGGGAGGCCCAGTTCGACGGAGCGGACCTGAGTGCCGCCGACCTGTCCGGGAGCCGTTTGGGCGACCTCGTGCGGGTCGCGCTCGACCGGCGGGGCTCACGCGGACCGGCCCGGCGCGGACCTACCCCGGACCAACCTTCTCACTTTCCCGCGGGCCACCATTCGTGAGAAACTTCCGTGCGCACTACGGAACACGGTCACGCCAGGACCGGTGCACAACGTCGTTGCGGCGCCACTTACGCGCGTGAGGCACTTCACCTTGTCCGGCATCGCGTGCCAGAACGGGCGCACCTTGCCGCTGGTGGGCGCTGTTGATTCGGACCGAATCGAGACGTTTGCGATTGGCGTTCCGCACTTTTCAGAGAGGGTCGCGAGCGCGCTCCGTGCGAAGTTCGGCGACCGGGTGCGGTTCCTGGCGGGTTGACTCACGCCGCGATGCGGATGGGTCCGACCACCGTCGCGCTGGGGCTTTGTGCCAGGCTCACCAGTTCCCGGCGGGCCTGCATCAGCACGAGACTCACCGACGATTCGGGTCCCAACTTCTCGATCATCAGGGACAGGTATTCGGCGGCCCAACGGGCCTCCGAAATGTCGATGGTTGCGGCCTCGGGTAACAGAACGGACGGGTTGGTAACGATCATAGCCAAGAACCTCCCTGTTCATTAGGCATAAACAATACGAATTATGGCGCATCTCGCCGGCGCGATTCAACCCCAATTTCGGTCCGGCAGCCCGGGAGCCACCGTACGGTTTTACGAGTCTACGAATCCAAGCCGCTCCCGGAATTTCGTTGACACTATGGGAGCAGATGATATTCCCCCTCCCCTTCACTTGGGGACAGAGCCGTCACGACGTGCGAACCGCCGCGAGGCGGGAGCGTGCGCAAAACAGGGGGACGCGCGATGAAGTGGGCCGTTTGCAGTCTGGTGACGCTGGCGCTGGTCGTCGGCGCCCCGGCGAGCGCCGGGGACGTGGAGTTCCGCCCGGTCGATACGAGGAAGCTCGTGGTCCAACCGAGCAAAACCGCCGCGAACCTCGCGGCCGGGACCATTAACCTGGTCGGGCAACAGACCGCCGGGGCGATCGAGAACAACGGCTGGATCAAGACCGTGAACAATCTGTTCAGCATCAAGCGGACCTCGCCCAAGTACCAGGCCGGGTCCAGCCTGCTGCCGTCGCCGAACTTGTACAAGTCCACGCAGTACAAGAACTACAACACGCCGGTGATGCCCACGGTCCAGTACCGTTGACCCGAGCGCGAACCGCAAAAAGTGCTCCGCCCCGCGCACAGCGCGGGGCGGAGCATTTTGAGGAACCTTTTGTTCCCGTTAGCGTTTAATGAGTGGTGAGCGGCCCCGCTCCGCCACCCAGGAGATGCCTATGAGCCGGGTCGCCATGCGAGCCGTTGCCGCGCTCGCCCTCGGGTTGGGAGCGGTCACACTGCCGCTCCTCGCCGAAGACAGCAAATCGACGAACCCACCGCCCGTCAAGGCGGACTGGTCCGGGTACGTTTTTGTTGCCGATGTTGTCGGCGAGGTGGTCAAAGCGGACGACTCCAGTGTCACCCTCCGCATCACCTGGTTCGAGCCGCAAGCCAAGAACGGTAACAACAAGAACAACAGTCGGCCGCGGCTCTCGCAGAACAACCGCAACTTCCGCAACCCGTTCGCACCGAACATGAACCGCTCGCGCCAGCCGCAGGTGCAGATGAAAGAGCAGCACCACGACTACGTTCTGGAGTACGTGCCCGAATCACTGGTGCGGACCAAAACCCTCCCACCGAAACTCGATGAGAAGGGCAAGAAGGTTCCGCACACACAGAAAGAAATCGAGGAACTGCGCGCCCCGGGTGGTGTCACGGGCTACGCCGCGAGCCGATCCGACCTG
>DASWYH010000984.1:0-3426 GCA_036405095.1 Gemmata sp.
CACCAACATCGACTTCTACTGGCCGATCGCCCGGCGCGGCGGCTGGCGCGACGACAAGTCGGTGCGGGAACTCTACTGCATGCCGAACGAGAAGCCGATCAGCGGCTTCGAGGGGCGGGCCGTGGACCTCGTGAAGGAGATCAAGAAGCGGTACAACGAGCCGAAGTTCGAGAAGGCCCGCAAGTACCTCAACCCGCTCCTCACCGCCATCGAGCGGACGCCCGCGGAACAGGGGGTTGCGCTCTCAGTTCTGGCCCGCTACCTCGATCAGTTGCTCTGCGACCAGATCAACGACGGGGACGAGAGCGAGCCCGTGTTGCGCGACTTCTGGAACCAGCCCGAGCTGGCGGACGTTAAGCCGCTCGCGATGGCCCTGCGCGACGAGACCAAGTACGGCGACCCGCTCTACCTCACCAAGCAGTTCGGGCGCGGGCGCGTCGCCCTGATGACCACCGACGCGGGCGGCACGCACAGCCCCGGGAACAAGCAGTGGACCGACTGGCCCTCGGGGAAGGGCAGCCCGGGGTGGGTCGTGATCGTCAGCGAGATGCAGAAGTACCTGTCCGGCGGCGGCGCCGGGGGCAACCCGGCGCTCGGCGACAACTACTTCGCGGAGTTCGAGGCGGCCCGGTACAAACCTTCCGTGATGCGGCACCTGCTCACCGCGGACGCGGCCCGGCCCGAAGGCGGGCGCGCGCAACTGGTGCTCAAGGAACTCGGCGAGCAGCCCCTCGACCAGCCCGCGAACCCGCCGAACGCCCCGCCCGATGCGCCGCGGCGCCCGTTCCAGTTGTCCTATTCCGATGCGAAGGTCGCTGGCGCATACATCTTCACGCTCACCCGGCTCAAGGGCGACAAAGACCCGCCGGGTACGCCCGCGGAACAGCCCGACTACGCGGTGGTCGCGTTCAACGTGGACGCGGCCCGCGAAGGCGACCTCCGGCGCGCGAACACGGACGACCTTTCACAGTGGACCAACAAGGCGCCGCTGCACAACACCGAGGACCTGTCCTGGATCGACGACCTCAAGCAGAAGCCGTCGGACCTGTCGAGCCGGCGGTGGCTGTACTTCCTGATACTGCTGGTGCTGGTCGCGGAGCAGGCGTGGGCGGTGCGGATCAGCTACCACACGAAGCCCGAAGATCTCGAATCCCTGGCCCCAAGCGCCGCCGCCGCGTTCGCCGCCCGGTCGCACCCTGTCGCAGAAGCGGTTGAAGCGGAACCGGCGACGGCCGACCTCGCCACCTAGTGGACCGCTGGACCTGAATTCGGTTCTTGCGGGTGGTTCGTGAGCGCGAGCCACCCGAGGTGAGGGTGAGCGGGGCAGGGGCAGTGCCGCTTCCCGAAGGTGCCCGGGCTTCCTTGCCTGAATCGCATGCAACGCGAGCACCTCTCTCACACGGGAGAGGTGCAGAAGAAAACAAACTCGGCCCCGCACCACCGGATTCGCGGGGCACCGTGCCGACGAACCTCACGACCGGACACCGGCGAGCAGGCTGATGAACGAATCACTGACGACCAAGAAGAGCGAGTACGTGTTCCGCCGGCTGGCCGACTCGTTCGACCAGTTCGGGGCGGACGTGCTGTCCGCGTTCGTGCTGAACGTGTTCTCGCTCGCCCTGATCGGCGCCATCGCCCTGGTGGTGCTGGCGCGGGTCGCGTACCGGTTCGCGAACCCGCCCAGCGTGTCCCCCAAAACCGGGGTCGCGGATGCGTCCGCGTTCGGGATCGTGTGGGGCGCGGTCGGCTCGCTCGCCGCGTTCGCGATCTTCCACGAAACGCTCGTGCTGATGACTGCGGTCCGTGGGTCCGGGGGCGCGCTGTGGCGCGTCGCGGTCGCCGGGTGCGGGATCGCCGCGTGCCTGGGCGTCGGACTGGCCGCGCTGCTCTCGGTGGTCAAAACCCTGTTCCCGCGGCGCACCGCGACATCCGCCCCGCGCGACTTCCCGGCCGTCGCGCTCGCCCTGCTCATGGGCCTGCTGGTGGGCGCGCTCGCGGTGTGGTGGCTGATCGCGTTCTACGCCGCGGACATGATGCAACTCAAGGGCGAGTCCGAATCGCTCGCGGCGGCCGGCAACTTGGGTGCGGTGAAGTGGCTCGCGTTCACCGGGGTCGTGTTCACCGTCGGCGCGGTGTTCACGCTGTTCATGTACGTCCTCGACATGCGAACCGTGTCGTGGTTCGTCGCGCTCCCCCTCGCCTTCCTGCGGATCACCGTCTACGCGGTCCTGTGCGTGCTGTTCCTGCTGCCCGCGGTGCAGACGTGGGAGGTGACGAACAAGCAGTCGCGGGTCGTGATCCTGCTCGACATCACCCCCAGCGTCACGGACGTGTCCGACGAGACCGGAAGCGCCTCCGCGAAGAAGCGCGTCGATGTGCTCATCGACTTCCTGACCGACGACAAGGTCGCGTTCCTCAAGAACCTCCTCGACCGCAACCCGGTGGCGGTGTACGCCTTCGGCACCCGGCTCGACGAAACCGCGACCCTCATCCCGCGCGGGGCGCCGGCGTGGTCCAAGGCCGAATGGGACTCGTTTCGCCGCTACGACTTCAAGCCGTTCGTGCTGAAGGGGCTGTCCGACAGCGGTAAGGACCAGATCCAGCAGGCGCGCGACTGGGGCGACAAGCCCGGGACCGCCGACTGGGCTCAGACGTGGTTCGCGCGCAAGGCCGACGGCGACCTGAAGACCTTCGCGAACCTGGAGTCGGACGCGGACGTGGACGCGCTCCGCAAGAACCTGGAGAAGCTCGACAAGCGGATCGACGTGGCCCGCACCATCACCCTCGGGACCAACGTGCCCGACTCGGTCACCGCCGCGCTCAACCGTGAAGCGTCCAACATGGTGCAGGGGATCGTCGTCCTTTCGGACGGGCGCAGCAACCTCGGCTCGGAGACGAGCTACCGCGAGCTGCGCGACGTCGCGAGCCGCGAGAAGATCCCGGTGTTCACGGTCGTGGTCGGTGAGGAGCGCGAGCGGGTCGCGATCAGCATCACCGACGTGCAGGCGCCCGACAGCGCGCCCATTGATGAGGCGTGGAAGATCGTGGTCGAGGCCGACGGGCAGAACCTCGCGAACCGGGAGGTCGAAGTGCTCCTCGACTTCTACGCGCCCGGCAACACGCCCGACAAGGACAAGGACATCAAGAATATCGTGCCGAACGAGACGTTCCGGCAGAAACTCGTCTTCGCCCCCGGCGACCCGCCGCACGGTCAGGCCGAGTTCGTGATCGACCCCGCAAAGCTGCCCGAAAAGCTGACCGAGCCGTCCAAGGACGCCGCGATTCAGAAGCGGGTGCTGAAAGAGGGCAAGTGGGCGGCCCGCGCGCGCATCGCGAAGGACCCGCAGGAGGCGTTCCCGGACCCCGAGCACATCAGTACGGTGCGCGAGATCAACGTCGTTCAGCAGAAGCTCCGCATCCTGCTGA
>DASWYH010000985.1:0-1651 GCA_036405095.1 Gemmata sp.
ACCGGATCGGTCATGCTGAGGGCGGTTCCGAGCGGCGAAGAACGCGACGTTCTTCGAGACGTACTTGGGGAACCGAAGCGAGCGACGAAGCGGAAGCAGATGTGCCCGATCCACGGTACGAACAGATCGGGAATCGGCAGCGCCTTATCTGCGACGAGCAGGAATGGCTCGCACGCCCGGCGGCGTGGGGCATCCAGTTCCTTTCCGAGCCGTTCAAGGGCAGAAGCAGGCGCTGTTCAACCACCACTTTTATCCACGACTGCTCGCGCACGTGACGTGTTGCGCTCCTCCGGTTCAGACCCGGCCGCGTCAGCCCCGCAGTTCCGGGGCCAGTTCCGTGGCCGCGTTCACCCCGGCCGCGGTCTCCGGCAGGATGCCGAGTCGGGCGTACACCGGCCGTGCGTGCCGGCGCAGTCGGGGTAGCTGCGTGGCGAACACAAGCCCGCCGAGCAACACCAGCGCCCCTGATCCGGTGACGACGGCCCGGACGCCGCCGACCCCCGCGAGCCACCCGGCCAGCAGGCTCCCGAACGGGGCCGCGCCCTGGAACGCCATCCCGAAGAAGCTCATCACCCGGCCCCGCTTGTCCTCGTCCACCATCGTCTGGATGAGCGTGTTCGCCGCCGCCATCTGCACCATCATCCCGGCCCCGGTGAACACCAGCAGGCCCAGCGACAGCCACAGCGATTCCGATCGCGAGAACCCGACCAGGGTGAGGCCCAGTGCCAGCGTGGCGACGACGATCACGCGACCGAGGCCCAGCACCGACGACCGGGACGCCAGGTACAGCGCCCCCGCGAGGGCACCCACGCCCGACGCCGCGGACAACAGGCCCAGTGTGTGCGGCCCGCCGCCCAGCACGTCGGCCGCGAACACCGGGAGCAGCACGCTGTACGGCATGGCCGCGAAGCTGACCAGCGCCAGCAGCAGGAGCAGCGCCCGGATCGGAGGGAACCCGAACGCGTACCGCACGCCCTCGACCATGTGCCGCCCGATCGACGCCGCGACGTGCGCCCGCTCCTTCTTCGGGAGCCGCATGGCCAGCAGTGCGGCGACCACCGCGAGGTAGCTGACCGCGTCGACGACGAAGCACCACGCCTCGCCCGCGACCGCGATCACGGCCCCGGCCAGCGCCGGCCCGACCAGCCGGGAGCCGTTCACCAGCGACGAGTTGAGGGCGATCGCGTTGGGCAGGTCTTCCCGCCGGCTCACCATCTCCACGAGCAGCGCCTGCCGGGCCGGCATGTCGAACGCGTTCACCAGCCCTTGCAACACGCTCAGGCCCGCGATGAGCCAGACGGTGCCGGTGCCCGGTCCGGCGGCGAACGCGACCCACGCCAGTGCCGCCGACTGGATCAGGGACAGCACCTGCGTGACGACCAGGACGGTGTGCCGGTTCCAGCGGTCCACCAGCGCCCCGGCCAGCGGTCCGACGAAGAACGTCGGGGCGAGACCGGCGAAGCTGACAACTCCCAAAAGCCACGCCGCGTCCGCCCCGCCCAGTCGGAACACGAGCCACCCGGTGGCGAGCCGGGACATCCAGGTGCCGACGAGCGAGACGCCCTGGCCGGCGAAGAACAGCCGGTAGTTGCGGTCGGCGAACGCCCGCCCCATGGCCCGCAGTCGGGACGCGGGTGCCGGAGCCGGTGTC
>DASWYH010000986.1:0-4594 GCA_036405095.1 Gemmata sp.
GGGAGCGCCCCGTGCTGCTCCACGCGGGCCTCCAGGCAGCTCCCCTTCACATACTCCATTGCCAGGTAGGTGACCCCGGCCGCCTCGCGCACCGCGTAGATGGCGACGACGTTGTCGTGCTGGATCGAGGCCGCGACCCGGGCCTCACGGGCGAACCGCTGGCGCGCGCTGCCGGACGCGGTGAGCTCCGGGGCCAGCACCTTGAGCGCGACGAACCGCTGGAGGCTCGGCTCGAACGCCTTGAACACCACCCCCATCGCCCCGCGCCCGAGCAGGCTCCGCAGCTCGTACCCGCCGAGCCGGCACCCGCACTCGGGCAGCTTCTGGGCGAACTCGGGCCTGAAGTCCGGGAGCCCCTTCGCGTCACAGTAGGACGGCGGGGGCGTCGAGTCGGCCGGGCCGGCGGGCTGCGGCCGGGCGGCCGACCGGTTGGGGGCGCCCACCCGCTGCGTCATCATGGGGGGCGGGCCGCTCATCCGGGTGCGGCTGGTTTCGACCGTCAGGTTCACCAGCTCCTGGGCCCCGGCCGCGAGCACCGTGGCGTAGTCCGGGCACTGCCCGATGTCCTGGTTGAGCACCGAGGCGAACGCCTCGATCTTGGGCGCGACGGCCTGGAGGAACCCGACCAGCGCGGTGCGGGGCAGGTGGAACCGCTCCTTCGCCGTGGTCATCACCCGCGCGAGCAGGTCCGGGTTCTGGGCCACGCGGTCGAGCTGGACGAGGTAGTTGGCGAACTGGAGCAGCTCGGCCCGGTTCTGCTGCACCTTGGTCGCGGCCACGGCCAGTTCGGGCTGGTGGTGGTACCGGATCGGCTCCACCACGTCGGCCGGGAGCTTCCACTGCTGGAGGATCTCGGCGGTCACGTCCGCGTGGTCGATCCCGAACGACGCGATCTCGGCCCCGCACGGGTCCTCGACCAGGGCCTCGCCGTAGTACGCGACGTGCCGGACCCAGGCCTCGGGGAACATCTGCCGCAGGAGCAGCTCGCCCAGGTCGCGGAGCAGCCCGGCGACCAGGTCGTCGTCCGGGTTCGAGCGCCGGGTGAGTACCGCCAGCTCGCGCGCGATGATCGCGCCGCCGACGGACGACATCCAGTAGTCGCGGGTGGCCTGGTCCGCGCCGCGCCCCACCTTGACGGCCGGGAGGGACAGCCCCAGGGCCAGGGACCGCACCGTGTTCAGCCCCAGCACGTGGACCGCACGGGCGACCGACGCGATGGGCTGCTTCAGCCCGTAGATGCACGAGTTCACGGCCCGCAGGAGCTTCCCGCACAGGGCCGAATCGAGGGCCAGCAGGGCAACGATCTCGGACGGCTCGCAGTCGGGCTGCGAGGCCGCGTTGACCACCTGGAGCGCGACCGCCGGCGCGGTCGGCAGCCGCGTCGGGTCGAGCACCGCGGCGAGCACCTCGGACCGCCCGGCGCGGTGCCGCGGGGGGAGCGGGTGCGTGGGCGGGGTGAAAGTTGTTGCCGGCACCGGACCATCCTTGTAAATGTGCGCCCGCCACGGCGCTGTGCGTGAAGGATAGCACCGAAACGTGCGTCACGAATGCGGTCCGGTCAAGCGCCGGTGCGCCGGGAGCACGGGTTGCCGCCCGCGCCCCGAGCCGTAACGGTAACCGGGTCGCACCGTTTCGGCCCGCCCGGGGTTCGCCATGACGCCGTTCCGCACCAGCCGCGGGCGCCCGCTGCCGCTCGGCCCCACGCTCACCCCCGACGGGGCGAACTTCGCGCTCCTGTGCCGGCACGGGCAGCGGGTCACCCTCGTCATCCTGCCGGCCGAGGGCGGGAACGCGCCGCTCGCCGAATTCCCGCTGGAGGCCCGCCAGAACCGCACCGGTGACCACTGGCACATCCGCGTCCACGACCTGCCCGAGGCGTTCTGCTACGGGTGGAAGGTGGACGGCCCGCGCGGCCCGCGCACCCGGTTCGACCCCTCGCGGCTGCTGCTCGATCCCGCGTGCGCGATGCTCTCCGAGGGCGCGGTGTGGGCCGGGACGTGTGAGACCGACCCGCAGCGCACGAGCCGCCGGAGCATGTTCCGCCGGGGGACGCGGTACAACTGGGAGGAGGACGCGCCGCCGCTCACCGAGTACGAAGATTCGATCATCTACGAGGTCCACGTGCGCGGGTTCACCTGCGATCCGTCCAGCGGGGTCGCCCACCCGGGCACCTTCCAGGGCCTCGTGGAGAAGATCCCGTACCTGAAGTGGCTCGGGGTGACCGCGGTCGAACTGATGCCCGTCTTCGAGTGGGACGAGTGCGACTGCCCGTTCTTCAACCCGGAAACGGGCGAGAAGATGACCAACTTCTGGGGCTACAACCCGGTGGCGTTCGCGGCCCCGAAGGCCGCGTTCGCCGCCACCGCGAAGCGGTTCGGCCAGACGCACGAGTTCCGCGACATGGTGAAGGCCATGCACGCGGCCGGGATCGAGGTCATCCTGGATGTCGTGTTCAACCATACCGGGGAGGGCAACGACGAGGGGCGCACGTTCTCGTTCCGCGGGCTCGACAACGAGCTGTACTACCTGCTCGACGCGGACGGGAAGTACCTGAACTACTCGGGGTGCGGCAACACGGTGAACTGCAACCACCCGGTGGTGCGCGACCTCATCATGACGTGCCTGCGGTACTGGGCCGCCGACATGCACGTGGACGGGTTCCGGTTCGACCTGGCCTCGATCCTGGGGCGGGACCGGAACGGGAACGTCATGGTCGAGCCCCCGGTGATCGAGAGCATCACCGAGGACGGGGTGCTCGCGGACACGAAGCTGATCGCCGAGCCGTGGGACGCCGGCGGGCTGTACCAGGTCGGCCGGTTCCCGTTCGGGCGCCGGTGGAGCGAGTGGAACGGCAAGTACCGCGACGACGTGCGACGGTTCTGGAAGGGGGACCACGGGGTCGCCCCCGCGATGGCCGACCGCATCTGCGGCAGCGCGGACCTGTACCAGTGGAGCGGGCGGCTCCCCCGGCACTCGGTGAACTTCGTCACCGCCCACGACGGGTTCACGCTGAACGACCTCGTGAGCTACAACGAGAAGCACAATGAGGCCAACGGCGAGGGCAACCGCGACGGCGAGAACCACAACAACTCGTGGAACTGCGGCGCCGAGGGGCCGACCACGGACCCCGCGATCCGGGCCCTGCGGTTGCGTCAGGCGAAGAACCTGATGACCACCCTGATGCTGAGCCAGGGGGTGCCCATGCTCCTCGCGGGCGACGAGTTCCTGCGCACCCAGCGGGGCAACAACAACGCGTGGTGCCAGGACAACGAGATCTCCTGGGTCGACTGGACCCTCGCGGACGAAAACAAGGGCTTCCTGCGGTTCGTGCGCGAGCTGATCCAGCTCCGCAAGCGGCACCCGGTGCTGCGCCGGCGGCGGTTCTTTGCCGGCGACCTGATGCGCGACGATCCGGGGCGTGCGCCGGGTGCGCCCCCCACCACACCGGCGAGCCACCGGGACGCGTTCCCCACGGCCGGCCCGGTGCGCCCGGGCGACGCGGGCTTGCCGCCCACCGCGGACCCCTCCGCCGCGGCCGACTTCGCACGGGCGGGGCGCGACCCCGCATCGGGCACGCTCCCGGTGCTGGCCGACATCCACTGGCACGGGACCGAGCCGTACCAGCCGGACTGGGGGTTCACGTCGCGCACGCTCGCGTTCGCGCTGGACGGGCGGTTCACCGGGCGCGAGCGCGACCCCGATTACCGCATCGACAACGATTTCTTCGTCGCGCTGAACGCGTGGAGCGAGCCCCTGACGTTCCGCGTCCCGCCCAGCCCGACGCGCCGCCGCTGGCACCGCCTGATCGACACCGCACTGGGGGCACCCGACGACCTGGTCCCAACGGAAGACGGCCCCGTGGCGCCGGAGGGGAGCCTGTACCCGGTGGCCCCCTTTAGCGCGCTGGTGCTGATTTCGGAGGGGTGAGCCTCTCCCCCCAGGGCTCCCCCCCGGAGCGCCTTGCCCCGCGACCGCGCGGCAGTTATCACAACGCGAAACGATTCGCCCCAGGAGTCTCCGATGTCCAGCCCCGAGAAGCGCGTTCAGGAACTGCACCTCACCCTGCCGCCGGCGCCGAAGCCGGTTGCGGTTTACAAGACCGCCGTGAAGGTCGGGAACCTCTTGTACGTGAGCGGGCACGGGCCGCTCAAAGAAGATAAAACGCTCATCACGGGGCGCGTCGGCGACAAGCTCACCCTGGAGCAGGGCAAGGAAGCGGCCCGGCAAACGGGGCTCGCGATCCTCGCGACCGTGAAGGACACGCTCGGCTCGCTCGACAAGGTGAAGCGGCTCGTCAAGACGTTCGGCATGGTGAACTGCACCGACGACTTTCTCGACCAGCCGAAGGTCATCAACGGGTTCTCGGAGCTGATGAAGGACGTGTTCGGTGAGGAGGGCATCGGCGCCCGTAGTGCGGTCGGGCACAACGTGCTTCCGGGGAACATCGCGGTCGAAATCGAGTGCATCTTCGAGATCGAAGCGTAGAAGACAAGTTGGCCACAAAAACGCACAAAGGGCGCAAAAGAAAGCCGAGGACCAAGAGTGAGTTCAATTCAAACTCTTCTCTTGGTCCTCGGCTTTCTTTTGCGCCCTT
>DASWYH010000987.1:0-6604 GCA_036405095.1 Gemmata sp.
GGCGCGGGTGCTCAGACACGCTTGCAGAACCCGCGCCTGCGAGTCGGTGAACCCGGCGGGCCGGAGTTCTTCGATCCACTCGGCACCGAAGGGCGCCGCGGCGGCGGGGTCGCGCTTGAGGAGCTGATACCAGATGACCCCGATGGCGTGGACATCGTCCGTGGACGCGGGCGGCTCCTTTTTCACCTGCTGCGGGCAGGCGTACAGGCTCGTGGCCGCGCCGCGAAACGCGAGCCGCTGCTGCTCGCCCTTCGGGCCGCTCCTGGCCAGTTCGAGCGCGCGCACGCTCTCGATCTGGCCCCACCCGTAGTCACTCACCCACATGGTGAACTTGCCGCCGTCGGTGGGGTGCAGCAGCACGTTGCTCGGCTTCAGGTCGCGGTGGACGATGCCCCGGGCCTGGGCCTTTGCGACCAGCGACACGAGCCGCCGGATCAGCTTCAGGGACGCTTCCGGTTTGGCGCTGGCGAACCGCCAGCGCCACTCGAACATGAGCCCCGCGAGGTCGTACCCGTACACGAACGGGGTTTCGAGGCACGGCGGGTCCGTTTCCTGGTACACGGACCGCAGCGGGAGGATGCCGTTCTCGTCGTTCAACTCGAACACGCGGGTGAACAGCTCGGTGCCGGTCTTCACCCGCTCGGACGCCTCGGGGTCGGTGACGAACTTGAGCGCGGCGGGCGAGTTCTCGGGTTGGTCCGGGTCTTCGCCGCGCCACACCTCGGAGTTCTGCCCCAGCCCGCGCAACTCGACAAGGGTCCAGTTGTCGAGCCCGTTGGGCTTGTCGCCGGGGCGGAACTTCGGGACACGGGGCGGCAGCAGTGCCGCGAACTCTTCGACTTTTGCGAGCGTGTAGTGGTCCGGCAGCGTGCGGCCGTCGGGGTCCGAGGGCCGGCGCAGGTGCTGCCGGATTACGACCGGCAGAGCGCGGAGGTAATCGGCGAGTTCGGTTTTGGGAACCGCGTGGGTGGTGGACAGTTCGGCGATCAGCTCGCCGAGCCGGCGCTCGTACTCGTGCGGATCGACCGCCGCGCAGTCGGCGAGGGCCGTGCGCAGGTCGTCTCCGGTGAGCTTCTTGTGCGCGTAATCGAACGCGGTTTTGGCGAGGTCCGGGAGGACATCGGCGAAGTCCCACTGCCCCTGAAGGGCCTTGCGGCCCTTCTCACAGAGGGACTGTCCGATGCATTCCAATAGCGCTTGCAAACGCGGCATGGGCTGCGCCTCCGGGCGAGAGAGAGGGCCGGTGGCAATGGGTGAGTCTTGTCAGAGCTTAAGGGAGTCGCGCGTGCGACACAAGCCCGTTGAGTTGAACGGGTGCGTTTCGCAGCGGACTCACGTGGCGGGGCCGGTAGTATGATACACTTAACCCGCCCGCTGTTCGGAGGTTCCCATGCGTCGCACGTTTTTGTTGGCCGCCATTGTTGCCGCGGGGTGCAGCGGACCCTCAACGGCTGCTCCGCCGCTGACCCCACAGGACGCGGTAAAGCTCCGGGCGCTGATTCGACCCGTTGAGGGCGAAGACCCGTTCGAGGCGATCCCGTGGGAAACGAACCTGTGGGCCGCTCGGAAAAAAGCCGCCGAGTCGGGCAAGCCGCTCCTGCTCTGGGAGATGGACGGGCACCCGCTCGGCTGCGGGTGAAACAACGTCGTAGTGGGCCGTGCGCTCACCTTCGCCGATCCCGACATCATCAAAATGTGCCAGAACGATTACATCCCGGTCACGGGCGACGACTGGTATCAGCGCCGCCGGAAGGACAGGGAAGGGGAGTTCTTCCGCGGGCTCGCCGCCGCGAGCGGTAAGGGCGGGCACACGCTCCAGGGCATTTACCTGTTCGCCGCCGATGGCACCGCGCTGGAGTACAAGAACAGCGGGCACAGCGCCGAATACACCAAGGAGATGATGCGCCGGAACCTGGCCAAGTTCGCAAAGCTCCCGGAGGCGAAGCGCAAGCCGAAAATCGAGGACGCCGGGCAGCTCGACGCGGACTACTCGCGCACCCCTCCCGAGGGCGGTATGATCCTGAAGGTCTACACCCGCATCCTCGATTTCAAGGACGGCGCCTACTCGAAGGGCACCTGTAAAGCGACCGGTGGCGAGAAGGCGGCGCGCGATCACGTGTGGATCACGAAAGACGAGGTGAAGGCCCTCATTCCCGCGAAGGCCGAAGTGGGATTCCGGTACGCAATGCCCGCGAAGATCGCGGACCGGATCGCGCGGTGGCACCTGATCGACAACACCCGCGGCGAACCGCAGTTGTGGAAGCCCGAAGACGTGCGCGCGAAGCGCATGTCGCTGGTGGTCACCTCTGCAACGACCGAAACCGTTGAGATCCGGCTCGAAGGCGAGGTTCTGCTCTCGACCGACGCGGACACCGCTAAGGCCGAGCGCGGGTACGAGGTGCGGCTGTTCGGTTCGTTACGGTACCAGGTGGCGAAGGGGGCGTTCGACCGGTTCGACCTCACCGCGGTGGGGACGCACTGGGGCGAACACTTTGACACCTCTCCGGCGCGTCCCGGCAAGAGCATTCTGGGCCAGTTGTTCGAGTTGGCTGGCGACAAGCCGAGCGATTTCGTACCGCCCCAAGGTATTCGCGATCGCGACGGGTATTACGGGCTGCGGTGAACCGGCCTCCGTGTAGCGTGTCTGTGAATGCGCACTCCACGAGGAAGAACATGAGGCCGCAACTGTTGTCACTCCCGCCTTCGACAATTCAATTGTCAAAGGCGGACTGGGCGAAGTTCTTGGAAGTGCTCGATGCTCCACCCGCGCCGAATGCGGAGTTGAAATCGCTGTTTGCAGAAGCTGGCCCGAAGGGCGACAACAAGCCGTTCACGGTCGCGGAGTGAGCGCGGGCTGCTCCGCGACCGTGAACGTGTTCACACCCCGACGGCTTCTTTCGTTCGTGTGCCCGTGGGGAGCGCCGCGCACGCCTTCCGTAACCGGCGGATGCCTTCGGTGATTTGCTCTTCCGTTGCCACACCGTAACACAACCGACAGTCGTTGTGGGGCAGGTGGCCCGCCTCGTCGGGGACGTGGCCGAACTCGCCGGGCACGTACAGCACCCCCGTTTCGAGGGCCGCCGGGACGAGCGGGCCGTTCGGCCCCGTGTCGATGCCGTCCAGCGTGAACCACACGTAGAACCCACCGTCCGGAACCGTCCAACTCGCCGCCGGGAAGTCGCGGAACTCGGTTTCGAGCGCGCCCAGCATCAGATCGCGCTTCTTGCGGTACACGTTGCGCAGGTGCTCCGCGTGCTTCGTGTACACCCCCGACGACATCAGCCGCGACAGAATGTGCTGCGCGAGGTTGCTCGAACCGAAATCGTGACTGCCCTTCAGGTGCAGGATCGGCGCCATGACGTCCGGCGGGAGCAGCGCGTAACCGGTCTTCAGCCCCGGCGCGCACGGCTTCGAGAACGTGCCTGTGTACACCACGAACTCGTTCGTCGTGTCGAAGCTCTTGACGCTCGGCAGGTCTTGGCCCGTGAACCGAAGCTCGCGGTACGCGGCGTCTTCCAGAATCAGGACGCGGTTCTCGGTGCTGTACCGCTTCGCCAGTTCCACCAGCTTCTTGCGGCGCTCGAGCGAGAGCGTGAGGCCGGTCGGGTTCTGGAAGTAATCGACGGTGTAGATCACCTTGAGCCGCGACAGTTCGCCGGACCGGCGGAGCCGTTCGAGCAGCGCTTCCAGCGCGTCCACGTCCATCCCGGAGGCGTCCATCGGCACGGTGAGCACCTTCGCCCCGTGCGACTGGAGCAGGCTGTGGTACACGAAGTACGACGGGGCCTCGGAGATGACGATGTCGCCCGGATCGAACAGGACTTCGCCGAGGAGGTACAGCAACTGTTGCGACCCGGTCGTGATGCACACGTCGGCCGGGGTGAGGCCCATTTCGGCGGGGGCGAGCCCGTCGGCCCCGCACACCAGGTCGAGCACCTGGCGCCGCAGCTCGGGCATGCCCTGGGTGGAGCCGTATTGGAGCGCGGCCTGACCGCTTGCGGCGCTGCCCAGGATCTCGGCCGCGGCGCCGGCCACTTCCCCGACGGGGAGCGACCCTTCGTCCACCAACCCGGCGGCGAACGAGATGAGCCCCGGAGTTTCGAGCGCCTTCTTGATGAAGTAGCTGATGGGCGAATCGGTGGTGCGGCGGGACTTGCCCGACCGTGACAGCGGTGCCGGCGGCATGAGAACCTTCCTCGGAAAAGAGAATCGGCCCCGGAGTTGGACTCCGGGGCCGCCGGTGGATCAACACGTGTCGGGAACCGGAATCAGGTCGCGGCCACTGCCGCGGCGCGAGCGAGCGCGGCTGCGGCAACGACTGCACGGCGCGCGTGCGCAAAAACCGCAAGTGCGGCTCGTGCGGACAGGAGTTGCGCCGGGGCTGGCATGGCTGGATGACTTTGGGGTCCGGTTTTTTGCTCGACTGGAGTTTCGTACCGCGCGAATGCCTCCCAGACAAGTCAAAAAGTTGAACGGGGCGCGAATCGGTCCGTCTTGCCCCTGTCCACTTCAGCGGAACGGGCGGAAAAATGTACTAGGCTCTGAGACGGGTTGCGTTGTGTTCGGGGCCGGGTTGCACCCGAACCGCAAATTTCGGCCCCCCTCTGAACCGATCATTCGAACGTTCAACATGGCCCCGCCGCCAGCAGCGAACGCGAAGGACGCCGCGGCCCTCGCCGACGAGTTGGCCCGTTACCGGGTCATCGGCGCCGACCCGTTGGGTACACTCGTGGCCGAGTTCCCCGGCGGGGACGCGGGCGCGCTGGTGGAGTTCCTGGCGGCGCGCGGCGCGCTAACGGCGTTTCAGACCGAGCGGGTGCTCGCGGGCGAAGCGGCGGTGCTGGCGCTCGGGCCGTATCGGCTCACCGGTTTCGCCGGGCGCGGGACGTTCGGCCCGCTGTTTTCCGCGGTACACACGTCCCGGCCCGAACCCTTCTCGGTCCGCGTGACGCCGCTGCGGTCGCTGTGGAAGGCGCGCCAGGCGAAGCAGCTCGCGCGGGCGCTCGCGTCCGGGGGCACGCACCCGGCGGTCGCCCCCCTGGTCGAGGTCGATTCGGCGAACGGGTTCCACTACCTCGTGTGGCCGCTGGACGCCGGGGACCGGCTGTCCGACGCCGTTGAGGACCACGGCCCGCTGCCGCCCGGGGACGTGGTCGCGGTCATGGGGCACCTCGCGAACGCCCTCGCGGCGTGTCACGCGCACGGGATCGCGCACGGGGCGCTGACCCCGAACTGCGTGAGCCTCGGCGCGAACGGGCTCCCGCGGTTGCTCGAACTCGGGGCCGGCGCCCTGCTGGCGCAGTGCCTGGAGACGGACGAATCCCTCCTCGATTCGATGTCGGTGGCGTTCGCGTCGGCCGGCGTGCTCGCGTTCGCGGCGCCGGAACTGGCGCTGGCGCCGATGAGCGCGACCCCCGCGTGTGACCAGTACGCGCTGGGCGCGGTGGGGTACTTCGCGCTCACCGGGTTGCCCCCGTACCCGCACCCGGCGCTCGCCGATCAGCTCCGCGCGAAGCGGAGCGAGCCGCCGCCGTCGGTGGCCGTGGTGAACCCCGAGGTGCCCGCGGACCTCGCGGCGGTCCTGGAGCGCATGATGGCGCCCGACCCGGCGGACCGGTTCGCGTCGCTCGCCGAAGTGGAAGAGCGCCTCGCCGCGCTCAACTGCTCCGCCGCGGCTCCGGTGCCCGAACTGCCGGACCCGGTCGAATCGCTGCTGCTCTCGCGCCTTCAAAAAGGCGGCGAGAGGGCGAGTGGCGCCATCTCGTGGACCATGACCGGGTCCGGGGTGCTGCGCCCGGCCGCGCGCGACGACTCCGACGCGTCGGTCACGTTCGATCTGCCCGAGGCGCCCGAAACGGTGCCGGCCGCGAGCCCCGCACACCCGCCGGGCGGGGCCGAATGCGTTGATACGCCCAGAACCGTTCCCCCGTCGCCCCGTTCTGAGCGCTCGCCCGTTCCTTTGGGGGATTCGGCAATGGGGAATCGGTTGCTGGGGGCGCTGAACGACGGGAGCCGGGAGCGCAAAGCGCTGCCCGCGCCGCCGCCACCGCCGGACCCGCGGCTGTCCGCACCGGTGCCGGTTCAGTGGCACTCGACCGACAACGTGCCCCCGCCGCCGGCCGGCGCACGGAAGGGGCCGCCGCCGGCCGCGGAATCCGAGCCGCCGCCGGCAGCGAACTTGCCGGTGTGGAAGCGGTTGCGGCGCAACGTGCTGTTCTGGCAGACCCCGCAGGACACGGTTCAGGTGACGGTGTTCGGCCCGTTCGCGGCGACCCCGGGACAAACGGCCCGGGTAACGGTGTTCCTGCACACGCCCGACGCCGCCGGGAACGTGCGCACGCTGTCGCGTGCGTTCCAACACGACGCGGAGCAGATCGGGACCGGGTTCCTGTCGTGTGAGGTGGCGCGGGCGACGGAGCTGGCGGTTCACGTGTCGGTCGCGAACGCCGGGGTGGGCAAGACGCTGCTGAAGTGCGTGTGGCGGGGGCAACCGCACCGGCTCGGGTTCGACCTCCATGTGCCGTGGGAGTGTGCCGAAGGGCGGACCCCGGGGCTGGTGTCCGTCGGCCTCGATAACGTGCGCGTGGGCAAGATCGAGTTCTGG
>DASWYH010000988.1:0-7702 GCA_036405095.1 Gemmata sp.
CACGGGCTGGCAGCAGTACACCTTCACGCCCTTGTCGCGGTCGAACCACTCGTTCTCGATGATCCCGTGGTCCCGCGGCGGCGCGCCCGTCGAAAGGGATGCGTGCCCCGGGCCGGTAGAGGTGCAGGAGTACGGGATGTAGCACTCCGAGAACCACACGCCCTCCTTCTTGATCCGCTCGAAGCCGTCGGGGCCGAACAGCGGCGCCCAGCGGGCGAGGTAGTCGCCGCGCATCTGGTCGAACACAAACAGCACGACGAGCTTGGGTGCGTCGGGCGCGGGCGCTTTGGGATCGGTGCCGGGCTGAGGAGCCGGTCCCGGGTCGGTGTGGGGTTGTTCGCGCTGCCGCGGTGGCCCCTCCGGTTGCGGGGGCCGGAGCAGGAAGTACCCGCCCACGCCGGCGGCGGTGAAGAACGCCAGCAGCACAGCGATGATGATCCAGAGGCGCGGCATAGAGATCGGGGTGTCAGAGGAGAGGGTGCGGGGGCGTGCGATTGAGCTTCCCATGAAACGCAAACGTGCCCCCGGCCCCGGGGCTCACTTCCCGTCGTTGGGGAGCAGTTCCCACTTTTCGCCGAAGAAGCCCGCCCGGGCCACCTTCCCGGGGTAGCGCGCGTTCGGGGGCGTCGTGATGTCGATCACCGCGTAGTCGGGCAGCTTGGGCACCTGCCGGGCGTTGTTCAGGTAATCGTATTCGCGGAACGTGACCCCGCTGTTCAGGACCACGTATTTCGACGGGTTCAGCGGGTTCGGGTAGATCAGCACCGGGACGTGTGTCCCGACCTCATAGGTCTCCTTGCCGATGACGACCCCCTTTTCGGTCCAGCCGATCGGGAGCTTGTCCACGAGCTTCGCCAGCACCACATTGCTCGTCGGGTCGCCCCACAGGATCAGGTTGTTGTTCTTGATGTCCGCGTCGCTGATGTCCGTGTCCTTCTTGATCGGCGCGTCGCCGCGGAACTGCTTTCGCCAGTGATCGACCGCGTGCTTCATCTCCTTTTCGACCCACGCCGCGGCCCGGTCGTTCGTGGGTTTGCCGGTCGGCCGCACCACGAGGAACGCGGACATGAAGGCGTCGTCGATCGGGCCTTGCAGGCCGGGCTTCTTCGACAGCGCGTTGGCCCCCGGGCCGGTGGCATCGGCTTCGGCCGGGCGCCACCCTTTCTCGGCTCGCCGGAACCGCCACACGTCCGGCTTGGCCGCGGAGAACTCTTTCCGGCGAATGGTTTCTGGGAGCGGAACGAGCTTCACCTCGCCGCCGTCAATGGTGACGCTGGTGATCTCGTGCGGGACCGTGAGCGTGAGCTCGGTCACGCCCTGGGTCTTGAGCACGAAGTGCCCTTTCCCGTCGTGGGTGCCGGTCACGGTCGCCGGCTCCCAGTGCTTTTCCAGCCCGGTCACGGTCAGCCACGCGCACTGGTTGTACCGCAGCGTGTAGGTCGTGAACTTGATCTCCGCGGGCACCGCGGGCTTCCCCTTCGCCACGATCGCGTCGATGAGCTTGTTCACCTCTGCCTTGGCGCCCTTCTCGTAGCTGTGGCCGGTCTTCGGCCCGATGATGTGCGTGAGTTCCAGTCCCACCTTCTTCATCTCGCGGGCCATCACGTCGGCGGCCTGCTTCTGCGAATCGACCTCGCCGCTGTACGCGATCGTGGGCAGGTTGAAGATGTTCAGCGCGGTGTCGGTGGCGTTGTACATGTGCCACAGCTTCTGGTCGTACCACGTCGGCTTCACGTCTTCCTTCTGGAACACCTTCAGGAACTCGGGGGTTTCGGCGAACCCGGCGCCGGGGGCGTTCGCGCACCACAGCGTGGGGTAGTGAACCGCGAACTGCCAGCACGCGGCCCCGCCCATGCTGAACCCGCGCGCGACGAGGCGGTCGGTGTCGATGCGGTAGTGCTTCTGCGCGTGTTCGAGTGCCTCGAAGGTGTCGATTTCCCCTGCGAACTTGTTGGCGTTGCAGTAGCGGCCGTAGGGGTGCAGGATCAGCGCGCCGGGGGCCGGGATGATGCCGCCGCCGGCGCCCGGCGAGTTCGCCATGAAGTTGGCCTCGCTCAGCACCTCGCCGCGCCCGTGCCACCAGAAATCGAGCCGGTGCTTGGTTTTCGCGCCGAAATCGTAGTCCTTCGGGATCACGAGCCAGTACGGCTGCGCGCTGCCGTCGATCTTCGATGCGTACCCGCGGAGCACGCCGCCGGTTTGCGTGGCCCACGGCGCCTTGCCGCTTTTCAGCGCCTTCGCACGTTCGAGCCCGGCGGCGAGCGCCTTTTTCACGTTCCCGGCCGCCGGCGGAAGGGGCGCCTTCTTATCCTTCGGCGGGGCAGGGTCGTAGATCTCTTTGTGCTCCAGCGCCCACCGCACCGCCTTTTCGTACACGAGAACGTCCGGCAGCAGCTCGTGCGGCCCGATATCTTTGATGAGCTGTTGGAGTTCGGCGAGCCCCTTCTGGAGCGCTTCGCGGTCGGCGGCCGGGATGTCGTTGCCGACGGGCGGGACCGGGCGCACGTTCTCGACCAGGTTGTCTTTGGGGCCATCGGCGCGGGTGTGGTTGGCGGGCAGGGTCGCGAGTGCGGCGCCGGCGGCCGCAAAGAGGAGCGCGGAAAGGGCGCGTGGCAGCGCGAACATGAGGGCACCTCCGGGGTGTCGTGTGATAGGCACACTGTACGCACCGCGGCATGCGGTTCCAGGGATTTTGGGGGCCGGGTCCGGAGCCCCGGTTCGCGCGACCCCGGGGCGCTCCTCTTCTCCGCGCGCGGCGCGTCTGCTAGAACGACGATTGAGCGTTTCACACTACCGGGACTCGATGCACGGACGGCGCGGTCCCCTGACAGGAGGCTTCCAGTGGCGGCGACGAAGATGATCGACATCCGGCGGGGCATGGTGCTGAACATGGACGGCACCCTCTTCTACTGCCTCGATCGCGACCTCAACACGCCGGGCAACTGGCGCGCGATCCTGTACCTCAAGCTCAAGAACATGACCACCGGGGCCATCACCGACGAGCGGGTCCACCCGGACCACAAGGTCGATGTGGTGTACCTCGACACCAAGGACTACACGTACTCGTACAAGGACGGCGAGGACTTCGTGTTCGTGGACAAGGAGTCGTTCGAGCCGGTGACCCTGTCGGGCGACATGGTCGGCGACATGATGAAGTACCTGCGCGAGAACGACGACGTGAAGATCACGTTCTACGACGGCAAGGCGCTGTCGATGGAGCTCCCGCAGACCGTCACCCTGAAGGTGACCGAGACCGAACCGGGCATCAAGGGCGCCACCGCCGCCGCGCAGACGAAGGCCGCCACGCTGGAGACGGGCCTCGTCATCCAGGTGCCGTCGTTCATCGCCGAGGGCGAACTGGTCGTGGTGCAGACCGAAGACGGCAAGTACCTCAAGCGCTCGAAGGAAGGCAAGTAACTCCGCGCGGGGGCTGGCGATCGCTTCCCGCGTGCTCGGGGTCGGGGGGAGGGCGGCGCTTGCGCCGGGTTCGTGTGGTCGGGAAGGGCTCCTCTCCTTCCTCGCGGGGGTCTGTAGACCGGCCCCGAGACGCGGGCCGCGCGACCGAGTAAAACGCCCTCACCTCCCCCGCTCTTCCGAGAACATGCCATGAGCGCCCCGAACACCTTCCAGCCGATCCCGGGCCAAGACGACCTCGGGCAGATCGCGCGCGACCTCGCGTTCCACCCCAGTACCAACACCGATCCGAAAGTTCTCACGCGAGACCAGATCGACCATTACAACCGGCTCGGCTACATTTTGCCGCTCCGCATTTTTACGGAAGCCGAGGCCGCGGAGCTGCGCCGGTACTTCGACGACCTGCTGAAGAGGTACACATCGGAAGGGAAGGACAGCTACTCGATCAGCTCCGCGCACCTGAGACACGGGCGCGTGTGGGACGTGCTCACCAACCCGAAGATCGTCGCCATCGTGTCCGACCTGCTGGGGCCGAGCGTGGTCGCGTGGGGCTCCCACTTCTTCTGCAAGATGCCGCGCGACGGGAAGACGGTGAGCTGGCACCAGGACGCGAGCTACTGGCCGCTCACGCCCTCCAAGGCGGTAACCGTGTGGCTCGCGATCGACGACGCGGACCGCGCGAACGCGTGCATGAAGTACATTCCCGGAACCCAGGGGCTGGGCCACCTGACATACAAGCTGAGCGAAACCGACGAGAGCAACGTTTTGAACCAGACCGTGCCCGGAGTGGAGCGGTTCGGCGCCCCCGTGTACGTGGAACTCAAAGCCGGCGAAGCGTCGCTCCACTCCGATTTGTTGCTGCACGGCTCCGAGGCGAACACGAGCGACCGCCGGCGGTGCGGCTTGACGCTCCGCTACACCACCGGGGACGTTCACGCGCACATGGGCTGGCACGAAAAGGGCGTGGTGGTGCAGGGGTCCGTACCCGCACACTGGAGCAACCGGCCGCGCCCCGAGGAAGAATAGCGCGGGCGCTGTGGCACTCGGTTCCGGAGGTCTGTAGTTTCAAGTTCGGGTTGTGGCGCGGTGGGCTCGGCTCGGCAGAACACCGAACCCGGCGACCGGACCGCGCCGAAACGGAGGTAGCGCCCCATGCGCCGGACCCGTTGGTTCGCTACTGCGGTACTCGCGCTCAGCGCGGTTCCCTTTCGCGCCGCGAGCGCCGATGAGCCGGTCGGAGTCGCGCCGCCCCCGCGGGTGGTCGTCCGCTCGGTTACGGACGACCTCCGCAAGGCGCTGAAGCTCGATCCCTTTTACACGAAGACCGCCGATTACAACGGGCTCCCGATCCTCGGTTCGGACAAGGTGTCAGACGCGGGAATCGCCGAGGCGCGGTTCCTCATCGGCCAGATGCTCAAGAACCGTGACGACATTACCAAGGCGCTCGTTAAGGCGAACTGCCGGTTCGTCGTGATGGCCCCGACCGAGATGACGACCGACGTGCCGGAACATCGCAACATGGCGCCCAAAGATTATTGGGACAAGCGCGCCCGCGGGCTCGGCGGGCGCATCACCTCGTGCGGCGAAGAGAACCTCCTGAACCTGAGGGGCGACCGCTACCCGCGTGAGAACATCCTGATCCACGAGTTCGCGCACTGCATCCACCAGTACGGCCTGCGCGCCGTGGACCCGAAGTTCAACGAGCGGCTCCGCGCCGCCTTCGCCCGCGCGGCCGGTCAGGGGCTGTGGAAGGAGACCTACGCTGCGACCAACGCGGCGGAGTACTGGGCCGAGGGCGTTCAGTCGTACTTCGACTGTAACAGCCCGCCGAACGCGGGCGTTCACAACGACATCAACACGCGCGAGAAGCTCGCGAAGTACGACCCGGGGCTGTTCGAGCTGGTAGACGCCGTGTTCAAACAGTCGCCGTACCGGTACACGCGCTACGACCGGCGCAAGCGGTGAACCAGCTCAGTAAATCTCCTGTCTGTTGGGCACCAAGAGCAACACACTTCCGGCCGACCACGTCGCGCGCATGGAGCGGGCCGCGCTCGCCCTCACGGGGCTCTCCGTGGGGGACGCGCTGGGCGAGACGTGCTTCCGCGATCACAACTACGAGGCCGTGCTCGAAGACCCGCGGGCCACCGCGCGCGGTCCGTGGCCGTTCACCGACGACACCGCAATGGCGCTCGGCCTCCATGACGTGCTCAACGAGTTCGGCCGCATCGACCAGGACCGGCTCGCGCGCGTCTTTGCCAGGCGCTACCGGGCGCAGCCGTGGCGCGGGTATGGCGGGGGTGCGCACCGGCTCCTCGACCAAATCGGCAACGGGTTGCCGTGGCGCGCCGCGGCCGAAGCCGTGTTCCCGGGCGGGTCGTTCGGGAACGGCAGCGCGATGAGAATCGGTCCGCTCGCCGGGTACTTCGCCGAAGACGATTACGCCACCGTTGCGGAGCAAGCGCGGCTCTCGGCCGAGGTCACGCACCTGCACCCCGAAGGTGTTGCCGGCGCCATCGCGGCAGCCGTCGCCGGGGCGTGTGCGTGGCGCAACCGCGACCGGCGCACCGAAGAGGCGGCCCGGCGGGAACTGTTCGAGGTGGCACTCGCGTACACGCCCCCGAGTCAGGTGCGCGGCGGCATCGAGCGCGCCCGAGCCTTCACCTTCGATCTGTCCACGGAACCGGTCATCCGGTTACTGAACCACGGGTTCGCAGTCGTCCCGTTCGACGTATCTGTGGAACCCGTGGTGCGGTTACTCGGGAACGGCTCCCGGATCTCCTGTCAAGACACGGTGCCGTTCTGCCTGTGGGTCGCGGCCATGTACCTGCACGACTACGAAAAGGCCATCGTGCAAACGATCCGCGCGCGCGGCGACATCGATACCAACTGCGCGATCGTGGGCGGCATCGCGGCCCTTGCCGTGGGCACAACCGGTATCCCCGGCGACTGGCTCGCCCAGCGCGAAGAGCTGGTGTTGTAAAAAACGCCGAACGTTTGACGGACGGGCATCAAGAACACGGGCTGGAGCAGCCGAGGACAGTTTTAAACTCCTCTCATTCTGTCCGTTTTTCCGTTATTCGGCCAACGGGGCTTCCGTCTTCCGCACTCATGCCGGTCGTAGCGGCAGCGCCGCCTATCCAGCTCTCCCAGTTTTCGCTGTTTGCCTTTGACGCTTTTTTGCTGCAGTTCTACCATCGTGAACATCGGGGGTGTTCCCCGCGTCGCCGACGTTCCGCTTGTTAGAGGTTGCAACCCATGTACAGCATCGTGATGCTCACCGCGATGTCGGCCGGTGCCGATGTCACCCCACCCCCCGCCCCCGTGGCGGCGGCCCCGGTCGCGACCGGGTGCTGTGGCTCGGTCGTGATCGGGTGCTACGGGTCGTGCTATGGGTCGTCGTGCTATGGGTCGTCGTGCTACGGCTCGTCCTGCTACGGCTCCTCGTGCCACGGGCACGCGATGCGCAGCGGGTTCCTCGGTCACCGCTCGTCGTGCCACGGGTGCAGCGGGTACTCGTGCTCCGGGTACAACTGCTTCGGCTCGTGCTACGGCTCCTACATCACGAGCTTCGGCTCGTGCCAGGGGTGCTCGGGCATGTTCAGCTACGGCTCGACGTGGGGGCCGCCGATCGGGATGCCGCCGTACACGCTGCACGGGTACAACACCGGGCTGGCGGGTTACGGCCCGGGCGTGCCGGTCGTGGTCAGCGGGTACTCCGACCCGAACGCGGTGTGGGGGGCGACCGCCAACCCGAACCGCCCGCCGGTGATGACGATCCCGGTGGCCCCGATGGTCAAGCCGAGTTCGGACGGCAACCCGATGGGCGCGAACCTGAAGTTCACCGTCCCGGCCGAAACGAAGCTGTTCGTGGACGGGAAGCTGGTCCCGGGCACCGGCACCGAGCGGACCTTCTACACCCCGCCGCTCGCGGAAGGGCAGAAGTTCTTCTACGACGTGAAGGCCGAACTCGTGGTTGACAAGAAGACGGTGACCGAAGAGAAGCGGGTGATCGTGGAGGCCGGCGCGAACGTGACCGAAACGTTCCCGAAGCTGATCGCCGCCGCCGCGGTGCCGACCACCGTCGCCGGGAAGTAAGCGGACAAAGAGTTGATCCACAGATTGCACAGATGGGACACAGATTTTGAAGACAAGAAGCTGGGCCTCTTGCTTTCAAAATCTGTGTCCCATCTGTGCAATCTGTGGATCAACTCTTCTTGTTTACCGGCTCACCCTCGGGCCGACGTACACGGGCTGAAGCCGTGCAATCTGTGGATCAACTCTTCTTGTT
>DASWYH010000989.1:0-9938 GCA_036405095.1 Gemmata sp.
TGGACGCCACCATCGGCAACCTCGTCGCGCTGCTCGAAGAGGGCGACATCCTGATCGACGGCGGGAACTCGTACTACGTCGACGACATCCGCCGGGCAAAAGAGCTGAAGTCGAAGGGCATCCACTACGTCGACGTGGGCACGAGCGGCGGCGTGTACGGTCTCGAGCGCGGGTACTGCCTCATGATCGGCGGCGAGGAGGCGACCGTGAAGCACCTCGACCCGATCTTCGCGACCCTCGCGCCCGCGAAGGACTCCGCGCCCCCGACCCCGGACCGCACCGCGACCAGCACCGCGGAGCACGGCTACCTCCACTGCGGCACCAACGGCGCGGGGCACTTCGTGAAGATGGTCCACAACGGCATCGAGTACGGCCTGATGGCCGCCTACGCCGAAGGGCTCAACATCCTCAAACACGCCAACGCCGGGAAGCAGGCCCGCACCGCGGACGCCGAGACCAGCCCGCTCCGCAGCCCGGAGCACAACCAGTACGACTTCAACGTCGGGGAGATCGCGGAGCTGTGGCGGCGGGGGAGTGTGGTCGCGTCGTGGTTGCTCGACCTGACCGCCCACGCGCTCGCCAAGAGCCCCGAGCTGACCAACTTCTCGGGCCGGGTGTCGGACTCGGGCGAAGGCCGGTGGACCGCCCTGGCGGCCATTGATGAATCGGTGCCCGCTCCCGTGCTGACCGCGGCGCTGTTCCAGCGGTTCGCGTCCCGCGGCGAGGCCAACTACGCGGACCGTGTGCTGTCCGCGATGCGGTCCGAGTTCGGCGGGCACCACGAGAAGCCCGCCGGGACGTGAGCGAGCGCAGGAGCCGGTTCCGCCCCCGAGCAGCGGCGCCCGATCCCATTCCCGCTGATCTCGGGCACAAGAGCAACCGCCACGCACAAATGTCGGCAGGTTGAAGTCGCCCGCCCCGTATGTGCCGACCAGCGGGTGATGCCCGTTCGGCGGGCCACGGCGCGCGGGACGAACACAGCGGGTGCGCAATTTCGCTCGCCCCTGTGCGGCGTTGTCACGGCTCGTGTGGTCAATGGGCGTTGGGGTCCGGCCCTGAGTGATCGAATCCCCTGGGGGCGCTCCGCTTGCTCTGGGAAATGTGCCCCGGCGGCACACAGGCGCAGGAATTGCCTTCCGTTCACCCGTCCCGAATTCGATCCGACCGACACGCGACGTTTCCATTACCGCCCTCGATATGGGAGCACCCGGAGGGTGCTGGAACAGACCATGACCCAACGAAGATGGCTGCTCCTGGCCGCCGCGCTCGCACTCGGAGGGGGCGCGTACCTCGGGTGGAAGTTGCTCCGGTCGCCCGCGCTGCCCGAGGGGTTCGCGAGCAGCAACGGCCGCATCGAAGCGGTCGAGATCGACATCGCCACGAAGACCGCGGGGCGGCTCAAAGAGGTGCTGGTCAACGAGGGCGACTTCGTCACCGCCGGGCAGGTGCTCGCCCGGGTCGACACCGACGCGCTCGCGGCCCAACTCCGGGAGGCCGAAGCGGACCTCCGGCGGGCCACCAACACGGTGGGGACGGCACGGAGCACCGTTTCTCAGCGCGAGAGCGAAAAGGCCGCGGCGGAGGCCGTGGTCAGCCAGCGCCAGGCCGAACACGATGCCGCCAAAGCGCGGTTCGTGCGCACCGAAACCACTGTCAAAGCGGGCGCAGGCTCGGTAGACGATCTCGACGCCGACCGCGCCAAGTTTTACAGTGCGGAAGCGGCCGTCAAGGCGGCGAAAGCGAACGTCGCCGCTGCAACGGCCGCGATCACCACCGCGAAGTCCCAGATCATTGAGGCCGAATCATCGGTCGAAGCGGCCAAAGCGCGCATCGAGCGGCTCCGGGCCGACATCGCCGACTGCACCCTGACGGCCCCGCGCGCCGGGCGGGTGCAGTACCGGGTCGCCCAACCCGGCGAGGTGCTGGCCGCCGGCGGCAAGGTGTTGAACATGGTGGACCTGTCGGACGTCTACATGACGTTCTTCTTGCCCACCGCGGAGGCCGGCCGGGTCCGAATGGGGGCCGACGCCCGTCTGGTACTCGACGCCGTGCCGCACCTCGTGATCCCGGCTCAAGTGAGCTTCGTGGCGGATGTCGCCCAGTTCACCCCCAAAACGGTAGAAACGGCCGTGGAGCGCCAGAAGCTGATGTTCCGGCTCAAGGCGCGCATCGATCCGGAGCTGCTCAAAAAACACATCCGCAGCGTGAAAACAGGGTTGCCGGGCGTGGCCTATGTGCAACTCGATCCCCAGGCCGAGTGGCCAGAACGGCTCCGGGTGAGGTTGCCCGAATGACCGTCCCCGCTCCCGCACCGGCCAGTTCCGATCCGGCGCCCGTGGCGCGGCTGACCGGCGTCGGCCTGCGGTACGGCACGACCCGGGCGCTCGACGGCGTCACACTCGACCTGCCGGCCGGGCGCTCGGTGGGCCTGATCGGCCCGGACGGGGTGGGCAAGTCGAGTCTGCTCGCCCTCGTCGCCGGCACCCGCCGGGTGCAAGAGGGGCGGGTCGAGGTGCTGGGCGGCGACATGGCGGACGCGGGCCACCGTCGGGCCGTGTGCCCGCGCATCGCCTACATGCCCCAGGGGCTGGGGAAGAACCTCTACCCGACGCTGTCGGTGTTCGAGAACGTCGACTTCTTCGGCCGGCTGTTCGGCCACGCACGGGCCGAGCGCGAGCGGCGGATCGCCGAGCTGCTGGCGAGCACCGGCCTCGGCCCGTTCGCCGAGCGGCCCGCCGGGAAGCTCTCCGGCGGGATGAAGCAGAAGCTCGGGCTGTGCTGCGCCCTGATCCACGACCCGGACCTGCTCGTCCTCGACGAACCGACCACCGGGGTCGATCCGCTCTCGCGCCGCCAGTTCTGGGAACTCATCGCCCGCATCCGCACCGGCCGACCGGGGATGAGCGTCGTGGTGGCGACCGCCTACATGGACGAGGCCGCGCAGTTCGACCGGCTGGTCGCGATGGACGCCGGCCGGGTGCTCGCCGTGGGCACCCCGGCCGAGCTGCTCGCGCGCACCGGGGCCGCGTCACTGGAGGCGGCCTTCGTCGCGCTCCTGCCGGACGAGAAGCGCCGGGGGCACCGGGCGGTGGCGATCCCGCCGCGCGCCGCGAGCAGCGGCGATATCGCGATCGAAGCCGTGGACCTGACCAAGCGGTTCGGCGCCTTCGTCGCGGTGGACCGCGTGAGCTTCCGGATCGAGCGCGGGGAGATCTTCGGGTTCCTCGGGTCGAACGGGTGCGGCAAGACCACCACCATGAAGGTGCTCACCGGGCTGCTCCCGGCCAGCGAGGGGACGGCCCGGCTGTTCGGCCGGGCGGTTGCCGGCGGCGACCTCCAGACCCGGCGCCGCGTGGGGTACATGTCGCAGTCGTTCTCGCTCTACTCCGAGCTGACGGTGCGGCAGAACCTGGTGCTGCACGCCCGCCTGTTCCAGGTGCCCGAAGCGGAAATCGCGGGGCGCGCCGAGGAGCTGATGGGGCAGTTCGGCCTGGACGGCGTCGCGGGAACCCTGCCCGACGCGCTCCCGCTGGGGCTCCGCCAGCGTCTCTCGCTCGCCGTCGCCCTGGTCCACCGGCCCGAGCTGCTGATCCTGGACGAACCCACGTCGGGCGTCGATCCGGTCGCGCGGGACGCCTTCTGGGAACTCCTGGTCGCGCTCTCGCGCCGCGACCGGGTGACCATCTTCATCTCCACCCACTTCGTCAACGAGGCCCAGCGGTGCGACCGCATCTCGCTGATGCACGCGGGCCGGGTGCTGGTCAGCGACACGCCCGCCGGGCTGGTCGAGCGGCGCGGCGCGGCGACCCTGGAGGACGCGTTCATCGGCTACCTGGAGGACGCCGCGGGGGCCGGTGCGGCTCCCCCGCCGACCGCACCCGCACCCGCACCGACCGCACCCGCACCCGCACCCGCACCCGCACCCGCACCCGCGGGGGCCTTCAGCGCCCGGCGGCTGTTGAGCTACTCCCGGCGCGAGGCCCTGGAGCTGAGCCGCGACCCGATCCGCCTGACGCTGGCCGTGTTCGGCAGCATCATCCTGATGTTCGTGATGGGGTACGGCATCAACATGGACGTGGAGCATCTGCCGTTCGCCGTGCTGGACCGCGACCAGACGACCGCCAGCCGCGAGTACGCGCGGAACCTCTCCGGCTCGCGGTACTTCGTCGAGCGCCCGCCGGTCACCGACTACGAGGACCTCGACCGGCGGATGCGGGCCGGGGAGCTGAGCGTGGCCGTCGAGATCCCCCCCGGGTTCGCGCGGGACGTGGAGCGCGGGAAGGCGGTGCAGATCGGCGTCTGGATCGACGGCGCCATGCCCTCACGGGCCGAGACCGCCCGGGGCTACGTCCGCGGGATGCACGCACAGTGGCAGGCCGACGCGGCGCGGCGGCGGCTCGGTCAGCGCGGCGCGAGCGGCCCGGCCACCATCGAGACGCGGTTCCGCTACAACCCGGACGTCAAGAGCCTGGTGGCGATGGTGCCGGCGATGATCCCGCTCCTGCTCCTCTTGATCCCCGCGGTCCTGGCGGCGCTGTCGGTGGTGCGCGAGAAGGAGCTCGGCTCGATCGTCAACTTCTACGCCACCCCGGTGACCCGCCTGGAGTTCCTGCTCGGCAAACAGCTCCCGTATGTGGCGCTGGCGGCGCTCAACTTCGCCCTGCTCCTGGTCCTGGCGGTCACCGCGTTCGGGGTCCCGCTCACCGGGAGTCTCGCCGCCCTGACCGTGGGAGCGCTGCTGTACGTGACCTGCTCGACCGCGATGGGGTTCCTGATCTCAACGTTCATGCGCAGCCAGGTGGCGGCCATCTTCGGCACCGCGGTGCTCACGATCCTCCCCGCCACGGCGTTCTGTGGGATGCTCGACCCGGTCTCCTCTCTGGAGGGGGCGGGGGCGGTCGTCGGGCGGGTGTACCCCACCGCCCACTTCATCACCATCTCCCAGGGCACCTTCTCCAAGGCGCTGGACCTGACCGACCTGTACCGCTCGTTCGTGCCGCTGCTGGTCGCGGTGCCGGTGCTGCTCGGGTCGGCCGCCGCACTGTTAAAGAAACAGGAGGCGTGAGCGATGCGCCCCAGCACCGTTCTGCACCTCGGGGTCAAAGAGCTGTGGAGCCTGGCCCGGGACCCGATGCTGCTCGCGATGATCGTCTTCGTGTTCACGGCGTCGGTCTACGCCGGGGCGACGGCGGTGCCGGAGACGCTCAACAAGGCGCCGATCGCCATCGTGGACGAGGACCGGTCCCCGCTGTCGGCGCGGATCGTCGGCGCGTTCCAGGCGCCGTACTTCCGCCCACCGGAGCTGATCACCCTCGCGGAAATGGACGCGCGAATGGACGCCGGGCTGGACACGTTCGCGCTGGTGATCCCGCCCGACTTCCAGCGCGACGTGCTGGCCGGCCGCGCGCCGGCGGTTCAGCTCAACGTGGACGCGACCCGGGTGAACCAGGCGTTCACCGGCAGCGGGTACGTGCAGGCGATCGTCGACGACGAGGTGCGGACGTTCGCGCGGCGCTATCGGGCGAACCCGGCGCCGGCGGTGGACCTCGCGGAGCGGGCGCGGTTCAACCCCGAGCTGAACAAGACCTGGTTCGGCGCGGTGATGAAGCTGATCGACAACGTCACCCTGCTGGCGCTCGTGCTGACCGGTGCGGCCCTGATCCGGGAGCGCGAGCGGGGCACAATCGAGCACCTCCTGGTGATGCCGGTGACGCCGTTCGAGATCATGACGGCCAAGGTGTGGGCGATGGGGCTGGTGGTGCTGGTCGCCTGTGCGTGCTCGCTCGCGGTTGTGGTGCGGGGGCTCATCGGCGCCCCGGTAGCGGGGTCGGTCGCGCTGTTCCTGTGCGGCGCCGCGCTGCACCTGTTCGCCGCCACCTCCCTGGGGATCTTCCTGGGCACGTTCGCCCGATCGATGCCGCAGTTCGGCCTGCTCCTGATGCTCGTGCTGCTGCCGCTCCAGATGCTGTCCGGGGGCATGACCCCGCGCGAGAGCATGCCGGCGGCGGTGCGGTATCTGATGCTCGGGGCACCGAACACGCACTTCGTGATGCTTGCGCAGGGCATCTTGTACCGGGGGGCGGGATTTTCGGTCGTCTGGCCGCAGTTCCTCGCGCTCGCCCTGATCGGGGTCGCCTTCTTCGGGGTCGCACTGGCGCGTTTCCGGAAGACCATCGGGACGATGGTCTGATACACGCGGCACCTCCACGCCCGGCAGCCGGAATGGGGTATGAGGAGAAGTGCGCGGGCCGGTGCGTAGCTGGCACCGGCCCAGCGCCGGCACTCATACCAAATCCGGTTGAATAATAACCGTCAAATCGAAGTACTTGACCTCCCCCCTTGAGGGGGAGGTCGGCGAGGCTTTGCGAGCCGGGTGGGGGGAGAGCAATACGCGCGATGTGCGTCGCCCCCCACCCGCCGCGTCCAAAGCGACGCGGCGACCTCCCCCTCAAGGGGGGAGGTCAGGGCCAAACGCGGTGGTTATAGTTTAATCGGATTTGGTATCACCCCAACACCCACGGCTTACGGTACGCCTTCGTCAGCATCGCGGCGGCGTCCTTGTCGCCGAGGATGGTTTCCGCCTTCGGGTCCCAGGTGAGCTTGCGGCCGGTGCGGATCGCGATGTTCCCCAGGTGGCACACGGTCGCGCTGCGGTGCCCGATTTCCACGTCGCAGATCGGCAGCTTCCGCGTCTTGATGCACCCCAACCAGTCCGCGTGGTGCCCCTTCGAGACGTAGAGCTTCGTGTCGCCGGTCGGGAGCTTGTACGGGTCCGCCACCTTCTCGCCGTTCAGGGTCACCGTGAGCGCCCCGCGCCTGACGTGGATCGTGCCCTTTTCGCCCTCGAACGTCACGCCCCCGGGGTTGCCGCCCTTCCCGAGCGTGCAGTGAACCGTCACCCCGTTCGCGTAGGTGAACCTCTGGTTCGCCGTCTCGGGCGTCTCGAACCACTTGTCCTTGTTGAACGTCGCGGTGCCCTCGATCGTGGTCGGCCCGCTGTCGTCCATCCCGAGCGCCCACTGCGCGATATCGAGATCGTGCGCCCCGAAATTGGTCTGCTGGCCGCCCGAATAGTCCCAGAAGAAGCGGAACAGGTAGTGGACCCGTTTCGCGTTGTACGGGCGCTCCGGCGCCGGCCCGAGCCAGCGCTCGTAATCGAGGGCCGCGGGCGGGTCGCTGTCCTTGACCGGCGGGCCGGACCAGTTCGGGCCGGGGAGCCCCACCTTGACGCCCTTCAACTGGCCCAGGGCGCCGTTGCGGACGAGTTCGCACGCGTGGCGGAACTCTTTCGCGGAGCGCTGCTGGCTGCCGGTCTGCACGATGCGCTTGTTGTCGCGCGCGGCTTTCACCATCGCGCGCCCTTCCGCGACCACGAGCGTGAGCGGCTTCTCGCAATAAACGTCCTTGCCCGCTTTGCACGCGTCCACCGTGACGAGCGCGTGCCAGTGGTCCGGGGTGCTGCACAGAACTGCGTCGATGTCTTTGCTGTCGAGGAGCTTCCGGTAGTCGCCCGCGGTCACAACCTTCGTGTCGCCCTTCTCGAACTCCTTCGCCGCAGTGGCGAGGTGGGAGGTGTCCACGTCGCACAGAGCCACGACGTTCTTGCGGACCGCCTTCATGTTCCCGCGGCCCTGGCCGCCGAGCCCGACGCACGCGACGCGCACCGTTTCGCTCGGCTTGTCCTCGGCCAGCAGCGCGGCCCGATAGGTGAAAGCCGGGAGGGCGAGGAACGTGCCCCCGGCGACGGAGTCGCGCAGGAACGCGCGGCGGGTGAACAGCGACATTGGCATCTCTCACTGGGTGGGGAGGAGCGAGGCTATCGTTTCCAGTGCTCAGTGCTCAGTGCTCAGTTCGGAGTGAAGCCCGCTCCGTGTGCCCTTCCAACTCCGCGTATGCTTCTCGTTCGGGCCTGCTCACTGACGACTGACCACTGACGACTGGAAGCTACTTGAGAGGTTCAGCTTACACCGGGCTCCCGCCCGACGCCACGCCCAACGTGCGCATCCGTCTTGCACTCCGCGCCCGCGCGGCTATACGTGCGGCCCCAAGCCCATTACAGGGACCGATACGTTGCGCCGACCACGCTTCACTGCCCACACCGGGTTCGCGCTGCTCCTGGCCGCGCTGCTCACCGGTTGCGGCACCACCAAAATGACCGACAGCCCACGGGCCGCTACGGAAATGCTGCTCGTGTCGCAGGCCCTCGACTACGCGGTCGCGAAGATGGACTTCACGCCGCTCAGCGGCCAGACCGTGTTCCTCGACACCACCCCGCTCGACAAGGACGTGGTCGATAAGGGCTACGCCATCAGCCTCGTGCGCCAACAGTTGCTGGCGCACGGGGCGCTGTTGCAGGAAGAACGGACGCGGGCCGTTTACGTCGTGGAGATGCGCGCCGGGGCGATCGGCACCGACCGCCACAGCGTGATGGTGGGCACGCCGGCCGTGTCGCTGCCCTCGATCGTGCCGGGGCTCCCCACAAGCATCCCGGAAATCGCGCTGATGAAGAAGAACGACCAGCGCGGCGTCGCGAAGATCGGGGTGTTCGCCTACAACCGCATCACCGGGCGGGCGCTGTGGCAGTCGGGGACGGTCGAGGGGAGCAGCCAGTCCAAGGATCTGTGGGTGTTCGGAACCGGGCCGTTTACGCGCGGCACCATTCGCGACCACACCGAACTGGCGGGCGAACCGCTGCCCACGATTCCCACGCCCACCGAACTGTTCAGCGCGAAGGGCGACAAACCGAAAGAGCCCGCACCCGCGGTTACCCCGTCGAAGGAGCAGTTCTTCCCGAACAACACGCTCCCCGCACCCGAGGCGCCGGTGCCCGCTTCACTGGAAGGTGTGACGGGTGGCGCGATCCTGGTGAACACGCCGCTGGTGCGCTAGTCACCGGATGCGCGGTCCGCCGGTTCGGAATCGAACACGCGAGCGAAGTTAGCGGCTCAACCCCAAATGAAGCTGAGCCGATAACGGAACTCGTTGAGTCGGCGTTCCCGGCTCCCCGAGGCGCCCGGCGGGTGAGCCGATTGCGTTCTAGCTTTGAATATGACGCCCGCCGGCGCTTGCGGCGGGGCGCTCCTGGGAGCCCACACCATGCAACCATTGTCACCACTGGCTCAACACGAACACACACACCCCAACTGGGAACTGCTCCGCCGGCTCGGGTGGTCCGTCGCGAGCATCTCCGGGGCGTACTGCGTGGCCTGGCGCGGGCGCGACGAGGTGGTGTTCGAGTGGCGCAGTGACGGGTGGCACCGGATCGGCGGAACCGGCCCCGTCGAAGAAGTGTGACCGACGCCTGGAACTTGCTTGACGGGCGCGACCGCGCTCGGGTAACACTGAGGTGGCCCGTCCATCACTGTTCAAGTCCCGCGCCCCGACTCACGGTTCTGATCCGAACTCGCACGGCCCGTTCACGAACCGCTTCTGGGGCGCACAAACTGCTGAGGGCACAAGCCATGAACTTCACCACGCGCGAAGTGACGGCCCCGGAATCCTACGCGACCTTCTGGGAACCGATCGTCATCGACTCACCGCGCCCCCCGGCCCCGGCCGGCGACACGAGCGACGCGTACCAGGACTTCGTGAACAGTACCGAAGACACTCCGGTGTCGCTCCAGGTCCAACAGATCGACATCTGAGCCCGCACGTGTCCGACCGCTTCTACACGGCCGAACCGCTCGGCGCCGGGGAGTTCGCGCTCGCCGGCCCGGAGGCACACCACCTCACCTCGGTCCGCAGGTTCGCGGAGGGCGACGAGGTCGTGCTGTTCAACGGCGACGGCTACGAGTACCCCGCAACCGTCCTGAGCGCCGGCAAGAAGTCCGTGGCTCTTGCCGTTCGCGAACCGGTTCTCGCCGTTCGCGAACTCCCGTTCCCGCTCGTGATCGCGTCGGCGCTTCCGAAGGGCGACCGCGCCGACTTCCTGGTCGAGA